>JBASAN010000219.1:0-2411 GCA_049650625.1 Ornithinimicrobium sp. | reverse complement strand
GACCAAAACGGTGCGAACACCTCGTAGCTGCGTCGACCGAACAGCAGGGCAGTGGTCTCTTCGAGTTCCTCACCCTTCAGCGAGAACGCCTCCTCATCGAAAGCCGTGCGAAACACCCACCCCCCTCCAGGGTGTCCCTCGCTCACACCACCCGGGGAGTCCATCACGCCGTCCACGGACACGAAACCCGTCCACACCAGTTTCCGACTCATCCTCGCGTCCCATCCTCATCTGTCGCCGTATCCCGGTCCAGGACACGCCCAAGCCACCAGACCCACGGTAAACACTGATCTGGCCACCGTCGCGGAAGGAAACGGCCTCACGCCGAACGAATCGAAGAGGATCCGCCCGTGGCCGCTACCCGGTCCTTAGTCGTAGATGACCGCCAGGCCCCGGCGCTGGAGATCAGCAAGGCCCTCTCGCATGGCCTGCAACTGGTCTGGCGAGTGTGGGGTCCAGTCCGAGATCTCGCCAACTACCCTCACGGGCTCTCGGGTGCGGTAGGACCGCGTCGGATTGCCGGCGAACTTCTTGTCCGTCACGTTTGGGTCGTCTTGAACAGCGCCGAGTGGTTCGACGATGTAGATCCGGCCCCGGCCCTCCCCTGCCGCCAGTTCCGCACCCCACGTCGCGGCATCCAGGGTCTCGGTCACATAGACGTGGTTCGCCGTTCGGCCCACGTCGAAGTTTGAGAAGTATCCGGGTGTGAGTAGGTCGCCCACGGTGAGGTTGGCCTTGGTCCCGTGCAACAGCACCCCCGATTCGTAGATCTCGAACGGCTTCGGTTCACGCTGGTCAACCATCACAAGTCCCCGCTTTCCCGACCAATCGGGCCGACACTGGGCAGTGTGAACCAGGACAGGGGTCTTGCCGCAAGCCCCTACCCGCGCTATAACTTCGAAGTAGCAGGGGTCCTCCTCTTGGTGCCCCTCGTGAGAACCGTCCGCAGCATCGACGTGTGGTCACGGTTAACCCGCACTGCTTGTTCGTTGCCGTCGCAGGTCGTGGAGGCCTATGTTCATGCCCCGGTAGCCGATCCCCATTCGGGCGGCTATTTGCGAAGGTGCCCGGTCTGCGCGGATTGAGGCCGGATCAGTTGAGATCGTAGTGAGGTCCGAGGATTGCTTGGTAGTTGTCGTTGGACCAGTCGGGCATCGGGTCGTCGTTGAGCGCGGCATCATGACGGTCGGCGTAGAACTCCCAGCCGGGACCGATATCGGCCGCGTCGAGGTCATCAGCCAGACGCTGGGCGAACACCATGTGGGTCTGACCCTCTGCTTCTTCGAGTTCGACCTGCAACCGCCACGGTTCGCCCGCTCCTGCGGTTTCAACCACAAATTTCCGCGGAGGGTGGCATTCGATGATGCGCGCTGGCTCGGTCGGGGCCCCGTCTTCGGCGGTCATGGTGATCGTGATCGTGCTCCCTGGTGATTGGACACCATCGATGATGCCGTACCAGCGGGCAACGCGTTCGGGTTCGGTGAAGCTAGCCCAGACGTCTTCGATGTTGGCCCGATAGGTTCTTTCGATGATGAGCTGCCGCCCCTGGGGTGTTGTGTGCACGCGTCCGGTGGGCGGTCCTGGGTAGGTAGTCATGCTGTCTGCTCCTTGTGGGTATGGAGTGCTTGAGCCTGAGACTCGCTGGCAGTGCGTTCCCGCCGCGTGCGGTAGACCTCGGTTTCCAGGGCATCGAGACGGTGATCGATTGCGGGTGTGAGTCCATCGATCCACTCGGCGATCTCGCTCAGGGGTTCAGTCGTCGTGGCGTAGATCTGTCGACGCCCCTGCGTCTGAGCACAGACAAGCCCGGCCTCGCGTAGCACGCGTAGATGGCGTGAGACCGCTGGCCGGCTGATGCTGTTGAACGCCTCAGCCACCACTCCCGCCGCCACGGGACGGTTCGCCAGCAACGCGAGGATGTCGCGCCGAACCGGATCGGCGACGACAGCAAAGATGTCCACGCATAAAAGGTAACATGCATGTTACATGAAACGGGATGTCGCGGCTCCGACTGACACGTTGCTCGCCAGCAAGTCAGACACGGTCGACCACGCAGCGGGACCCGCGAAGAACCGAGATTGCGACATATCCGTGTTTGGTGGCGGGCATTCCTGTAGGAGGCCCCGTTCACCGGTCAGCGATCCGTGAGCGGGCACGGCTCGAGAAGATGGATCGCTCACACCAGCTCTTGGCCACGCGCCTGGCCGCGCTGCTACCTGCACCGCCCCTCGAGCCCGAGCCAGTCTGCCAAGCACCTGTTGGCGTGCGAGGTCTACGCCGCTGGGCCGGCCCACGCTGCCCGCCGATCACCGCTGCCGCTGAGTAGCGCCTTCACGACCGCCAGCGCCCAGGTCGGCGCACGACGTTCAATCGACCTGCGCGTGGGCATGGCTCCCGTCCTGCGTGAGGAT
>JBASAN010000218.1:0-15256 GCA_049650625.1 Ornithinimicrobium sp. | reverse complement strand
AGCGGCGCCGACCGGGCTGAGCGCCCCGCTGCACATCCACCTGTCCGAGCAGCCGGCCGAGAACGAGGCCTGTCGTGCCGCGTACGGCACCACACCGACTGGTCTGCTGGAGGCCGAAGGGCTCTTGGCGCCGCACCTGAGCGCCGTGCACGCCACCCACCTGAGTGCGGGCGACGTGCAACTCCTCGGTGCTGCGGGTGTGACCGCGTGCTTCTGCCCAACGACCGAACGCGACCTAGCCGACGGGATCGGACCGGCGAAGGCGCTGCTCGAGGCGGGAGCGAGACTGTCGCTCGGGTCGGACCAGCATGCGGTCATCGACCTCCTTGAGGAGGCCAGAGCCCTGGAGATGCATGAGCGGCTGGCCTCGGGCCACCGGGGGCGCCTGAGCCCGGACCAACTGTTGGATGCGGCCACGGCCCACGCCTGCCTCGGGTGGACCGACGCCGGAGCGATCCGGGTGGGCGCGCGCGCAGACCTCGTCGCTCTGCGCGCCGACTCCGTGCGAACGACCGGGACCGACCCCGCGCAGATCCTCTATGCGGCCACTGCCGGGGACGTGGACACCGTTGTGGTCTCGGGCCGTACCGTGGTCAGCGAGGGGCAGCACGTGCTCGGCGACGTCGGCGCGCTGCTGCGCGATGCTCTTGAACCGTTACTGGGAGGCACCTGATGGGTATGTTGATCACTGGTATCAGCGAGCTCGTGACCTGCGACGACACGCTGGACGGCGCCGATCATCGCGAGGCTCTCGGCGTGCTGAGGGACGCTGCCGTGATCGTCGGGCGGGACCCGCAGACCAACGAGTCGAGTGTCCTGTGGCTGGGCCGTGCAGCGGATGCGCCGGAAGCGGACTGGGCGATCGACCTTGGGGGAAAGTCGGTGCTGCCTGGGTTCGTGGACAGTCACAGTCATCTGGTGTTCGCCGGTGAACGTTCCGCGGAGTTCGCCGCGCGGATGACGGGTCAGTCCTACGACGGAGGGGGAATCGCGACGACGGTGTCGGCGACCCGGGGGGCCAGCGACGACACCCTGCGGACGGCGCTGCGGGCACGCGCGGACGAGATGCGGGCGCAGGGCACGACGACGATCGAGATCAAGAGCGGCTACGGCCTGACCGTCGACGACGAGGCTCGTATGCTGCGCCTCGCCTCCGAGGTCACCACGGAGGTGACATACCTGGGTGGGCACGTCGTGCCGCCGGAGTCGCGCGGTGACCACGGCTCGACGGGAGGGCGGTCAGCCTACGTCGACCTGGTCTGTGGCGAGATGCTGGACGCTGCGGTGCCCTACGCCCGGTGGATCGACGTGTTCTGCGAGCCGGCGAGTCCTCATGCTTTCGACGCCGAGGAGTCCCGGCGCATCCTGACCTCGGGCCTCGCGGCCGGACTGGGCGCTCGAGTGCACGGAAACCAGCTGGCGCACGGTCCGGGAGTGCAGCTCGCGGTCGAGCTCGGGGCGGCCAGCGTGGATCACTGCACCTATCTCGCGGCCGAGGACGTCGATGCGCTGGTCGGCGCGCGCGACACCACCGTTGCCACGTTGTTGCCGGGCGTCGAGTTCTCCACCCGGTCCCCCTACCCGGATGCTCGGGCGCTGCTCGACGCGGGGGTGTCGGTGGCCCTGGCCACCGACTGCAACCCCGGCACGTGCTACTCCACCTCGATGCCGTTCGTCATCGCGCTCGCGGTCCGAGAGATGGGGATGACGCCGGCTGAGGCGATCCGTGCCTGCACCGCAACGGCCGCCCGGGCTCTGCGCCGCGATGACGTCGGGGTGGTCCGGGTGGGCGGCCGCGCCGACCTCGCCGTGCTGGATGCGCCCACCTACCTGCACCTCCCGTACCGACCGGGTGTCCCCCTAGCGAAGACCCTCGAAGTCTGACTTCACGCGGGCCATCCGCCCTGCCGCCAGGCTTTAGGCTGGGCCGATGATCGATCTGCGTATGGTGCGTGACGACCCCGAGCGGGTGCGAGCCTCACAGCGGGCTCGCGGTGAGGACGACGGCCTGGTCGACGCCGTGCTGTCGGCCGACGAGCACCACCGGTCATCGCTCTCGGAGTTCGAGCGGCTCCGCGCCGAGCAGAAGGCGATGGGTCGGGACGTCGCCGGCGCCGAAGGGGAGGGCAAGAAAGCTCTGTTGCAGCAGGTCAAGGCGATCTCGGGACGGGTCAAGGAGCTCGACAAGCAGGCCCGCGAGGCCGAGCAGCAGCGCGACGAAGCCATCCGCAAGATCGGCAACGTGATCATCGACGGCGTGCCGGCCGGGGGTGAGGACGACTTCACGCTCATCGAAGAGATCGGCACCCCGCGGGACTTCGCGGCCGAAGGGTTCGAACCGGCTGACCACTTGGAGGTCGCCGGGAGGCTCGATGCTCTCGACATGGCACGAGGTGCGAAGGTCTCGGGCTCGCGCTTCTACTACCTCAAAGGGGTCGGAGCCCGACTGGAGATGGCGCTGCTGTTGTTGGCCTTGGACCGGGCGCGCGATGCGGGCTTCACCCAGCTCAAGGTGCCGACCCTCGTGCTGCCCGACACCATGGCGGGGGCCGGCTTCCTGGATGCCCACGCCGACGAGGTCTACCACCTCGACGCTGACGACCTCTATCTCACGGGCACCTCCGAGGTCGCCCTCGCCGGATACCACGCCGACGAGATCATCGACCTCAGCGAGGGCCCCAAGCGCTACACCGCCCTGTCGACCTGTTTTCGGCGCGAGGCCGGCAGCCACGGCAAGGACACCCGCGGCATCATCCGGGTGCACGAGTTCCAGAAAGTCGAGATGTTCGCCTACGTCCGTCCGGAAGATGCCGAGGCCGAGCACGAACGGATGCTGACGCTGGAGCGGGGGATGCTCGACAGCATGGGCCTGCCCTACCGCATCATCGACACTGCCGCCGGGGACCTCGGCGGTCCGGCAGCCCGCAAGTACGACTGCGAAGCGTGGGTCCCGACCCAAGGCCGGTACCGCGAGCTGACCTCGACCTCGAACTGCACCACCTATCAAGCTCGCCGGTTGAACACCCGGGAGCGGGACCCGAACGGTCCTGGCACGCGGACGGTGGCCACCCTCAACGGGACGATGGCCACCACACGGTGGCTGGTCGCGATTCTGGAGAACCACCAGCAGAGCAACGGCTCCGTCGTCGTGCCCGATGTGCTGCGCCCGTATGTCGGGGAGTCGGTGCTCACGCCCCGCTGAGGTCGGGCGGCACTCATCCGTTTGGCGGAGGTATGGGGGTCGGTGGCGGCATAACCTGGCCGAGTGACAGGGACCATGCTGGGACGGCTCGAGGAGGTGCTCGGCTCCGAGGAGGACTGGGAACGTCCTGGTCCGACGACGACCGAGCGCAGGACCGATGTCTGGTTGGCGCTGGCATTCTTCGCCCTGGCGGCTCTGGGCAGTGAGCTCCTTCGGTCCATCGGAGCCTTCGCCGACAGCTCCGTCAGCACCGTGGAGCAGTACCTGGGTATCGGCAGCGCCGCGGCGATCCTGGTGTGGCGTCGCACCTACCCGGTGGCCGTGGCAGCCGTGGCGACGTTCCACCTGCTCATTGTGGGATCGCTCGTGCCGACGGTGGTCGCCAGCCTGCCGATGCAGATCCTGTACTTCTTCGCGATCTACAGCGGGGTGGCGTGGGCCAAGGACCGCCGGGTCGCCGCCTACGTGGTCATCGGTCTCGGAGTCTCGCTGTTCGCCTGGGTCGCTTGGTTCCTGGCGCTGAGCTCGGGGGTGGCCGAGATCTACGGCGAGGCGGCCAACGACGGCCAGGGCCCGATCCCACCAACCCTTGGGGTGGCCGGCTGGATCATCCTCAACAACGTGATCTTCTTCGGCGGGGCCATCCTGCTGGGCCAGGTGGACTGGCGGCGAGCCCTGCGCACGGCCGAGGTGGCGGAGCAGGCCGAGACGATCGTGGCCCAAGGCCAGCGATTGCAGGACCAGGCGGTGGTGAACGAGCGCCTGCGCATCGCCCGCGAGCTCCACGACGTCGTGGCCCACCACATCTCGGTCATGGGCGTGCAAGCCGCAGCCGCACGTCGGGTGCTGACCACCGACGGCGAGGCTGCGAGCCAGGCCCTGCGCTCGATCGAGGGCTCGTCGCGCGATGCCGTCGACCAGATGCGTGACCTGCTCGGCACCCTGCGAGCCGGAGAAGGGGACCGTGACCCTCGGAGGGATCCCGAACGTGCTCCCCAGCCGGGCTTGAGCGATCTCCCGGCCTTGGCGCGTGAGTCCAGTAGCGCCCAGTGCGACGTCGAGATCCGCATCGTCCCGGACGACGACCAGGTCTTCCGACAAGTAGCGATGCCGGTGCAGCTCTCGGTGTACCGGATTGCCCAGGAGGCCCTGGCCAACGTCCGCAAGCACTCGACCGCACGATCGGCTCACGTCGCGGTGCGCATCGAACCTTCGCAGAACAGGGTCGAGGTCGAGGTGGTCGACGGCGGGGCACCTCGGCGCGGCACGACCGGCACCGGCCTCGGACAGCGAGGGATGAACGAGCGCACCCGACATTTGGGCGGCGGTCTGGAAGTCGGCTCCCGACGCGGTGGTGGATACCGGGTGCGGGCATGGTTCCCGATGGACGGCAGCATGGCCCGGCACCGAGCTCGAGATTCCGCGTGACGGAGGCAAGAGAATGAGCGAGGACGTTTCGGTGATCCGGGTGCTGCTCGTGGACGACCAACCCCTGTTGCGCTCCGGATTCTCGATGATCTTGTCGACCGAGCCGGATATCCAGGTGGTCGGCGACGCCGAGAACGGTCAGCGCGCGATCGACGAGGTCGCCCGCCTTCACCCCGACGTGGTGCTGATGGACGTCCAGATGCCGGTGCTCGACGGCATCGAGGCCACCCGGCTCATCGTCGCCGGTGCCGCAGCGGCGGGCGTGGCGCCACCCAGGATCGTGATCCTGACGACGTTCGACCGCGATGACTACCTCTTCGACGCGCTCTCGGCGGGGGCCAGTGGGTTCCTGCTGAAGAACGCCGACGCTGAGCACCTCGTCGATGGCGTCCGCACGGTCCACGGTGGTCTGGCCCTCCTCGCCCCCGAGGTCACCCAGCGGGTCATCGCCGCCGCCCATCGCACGCTGCCGACGGGTGCGAGCTCGACTTCAGGCCCGGGAACCACACGGCCCACCCGAACGGACGGCATCCTCACCGAGCTCACGGCGCGCGAGTCCGAGGTGCTGACCCAGATCGCTACCGGGTTGAGCAACGCCGAGATCGCCGCTGAACTCTTCCTGTCCGAGGCGACGGTGAAGACCCACGTGTCGAACGTGCTCACCAAGCTGGGGGTCCGCGACCGGGTGCAAGCGGTCATCGCGGCCTACCGAAGCGGTTTGGTTCCACCGACCGGATGAGGCGGGACCAGGCCAGATCCTCCGTATGGCCGATGTGCTGACGTCGCCGCGTCAATAGCGTTGAAGGGTGCTCCCCCCACCAGGCCGACCGTGCATCCGCACACACCGACGAGAAGGGAACGACCATGCTTGAGGTTGACGCAGTCACGCGGACCTACGGCGAGATCAGGGCTGTTGACGCGGTGTCCTTCGAGGTTCCGCCCGGGGCCATGGTCGGCTTCGTCGGCGGCAACGGTGCCGGCAAGACCACGACCATGCGGATGATCATGGGCATCCTGGCTCCCGACAGCGGCCGCGTGCGGTGGCAGGGTCAGGAGCTGACCCGAGCCACCCGGGCGCGGTTCGGCTACATGCCCGAGGAGCGTGGCCTCTATCCCAAACAACCGATCCTGGACCAGCTGGTCTACCTCGGCCGCCTGCATGGGATGAGCCAGAACGACGCCAAACACCGGGTCACCGACCTTCTCGAGCGTTTCGGGCTCGGGGAGCGGATCAACGACAAGGTGGAGACCTTGTCCTTGGGTAACCAACAACGAGCACAGATCATCGCCGCCGTGCTCGGGGATCCCATCGCCTTGATCATGGACGAGCCGTTCTCCGGTCTGGACCCGGCGGCCGTCGACCAGATGTCGGCGATGCTGCGCGAGCACACGTCGGCGAAGACCCCCGTCCTCTTCAGCTCCCATCAGCTCGACCTGGTGGACCGACTGTGTGACTCCATCGTGGTCCTGCACGCCGGCAAGGTGGTGGCCGCGGGCACGTCGGCTCAGCTGCGTGAGACAGGACAGCTGCGGTACCGGCTGACCGTGGGTGAGGACGCCGGATGGGTGCGGGGTGTGGACGGCATACGAGTGATGGACCTGGACGGGAGGACCGCCGTGGTCGAACCCGTCGACGAGGCGGCGGCCCAGCATCTGCTGGGCGAAGCGGTCTCGCGTGGCTCGGTGCTCGACTTCAGCAAGGTTGTCCCATCGTTGAGCGAGATCTACCGAGAGGTGGCGGCATGAGCACGCGTACGCAGGAACCGACCCCGACCCCGCCCACGACCGAGGACGCAGACATCGGCTCGAGGGCCGGTGCCGCGCCGTGGGCGCTGGTGACCGCCCGCGAGATCCGGGTCAAACTGACCGACCGCAACTTCTTGGTCTCGACGGGTCTGACCCTGGTGCTGATCTTCGGGCTGCTGGGCTTCCAGGCATTCATGGCCGGTCGTGACTCGGCCCCCGAGTACGTCGTGGCAGTCACCTCATCCACCGGGGAGGCGTTGGTCGCTCAGGGAGAGCAGACACTGCAGGCCGACCAGGACGGCGCCACGATGCGGGCCGAGCTCGTCGCCGACTCCGACGCGGGGATGGCGCTGATCACCGACGAAGACGTCGACGCGATGCTCACCCCGAGCGAGGACGGGTGGACGCTGAGCGCTGACGGCGAGCCGCCCGCCGATCTGCGCGACGCAGTGGCCGAAGCAGTCCGAACCTCAGCCTTGAACTCCAACGCCGAATCGGCCGGGACCACCGTGTCGGCACTGTTGGCCGGAAGCCAGCTCGCCACCTCGGATATCTCCGGTGACGACGGCACCGAGCAGGTCGTCCAGGTCATCGCGGGGATCGTCTTCGGACTGCTGTTCTACATGGCATCGCTGACCTTCGGCATCAGCATCGCCAACAGCGTGGTCGAGGAGAAACAGTCCCGGATGGTCGAGATCCTGGCCGCTGTCATCCCCGTCCGGGCGCTGTTGACCGGCAAGGTGCTCGGCAACACCATGCTGGCCTTCGGTCAGATGGCCCTCATCGTCGGCGTCTCACTGATCGGGCTCAGTTTCACGGAGTACGACCAGTTCCTGCCCGCGATGACCGAACCGCTGCTGTGGTATCTGCCGTTCTTCATCGCCGGCTTCGTGGCCCTGGCCTGCGTCTGGGCGGCGGCCGGGGCGCTGGCTTCCCGCGTGGAGGACCTTCAGTCGACGACCCTGCCCCTGACGCTGACCTTGGTGGCGATGTTCGTCCTGGCGCTGAACCTCGACGGGGTCGCTCGCGTCGTGGGTTCGTATGTCCCGGTGATCTCGACCATTCTGATGCCAATGCGCCTCTTGGAAGGCGACGCCTCGTGGTGGGAGCCCGCGATAGCACTCGCCCTGACCCTCGCCTTCTGTTGGCTCACCATCAGCCTGGGCAGCACGCTGTACCGTCGCGCCCTCATGCAGACCCAAGGAAGGGTCACGGTCAAGCAGGCACTTCAGCTCAAGGACTGAGGTGGGTCGGGAGCGCGCTGGCCGTTGCCGGGCGGTTGCACTGTGCTCCCGCCACGTAGGGTATCGACGTGGACATCAGCGCTGGCCCGATTCCTGGGGGCAGCCCCTTGGTCGCCCTCGACATCGACGGGACCATCGTGCATCACGACGGTCACCTGTCCGATCGGGTAGCGCGAGCCATCACAGACCTGGCGGACAGCCAGGCCACGGTGATGATCGCCACCGGGCGCTCGGTCACGGCGACCATGCCCATCCTGCGTGAGCTCGGGCTGGTCCGGGGGGGCATGTATGCGGTGTGCTCCAACGGAGCGGTCATCGTCGCCCTGGACCCCAAGACCGAGCTGGGCTACCGGCTCCATCACGTCGTCACGTTCGACCCGAAGCCGGCTGTGGACATCCTGATCCGTCTCCTTCCGGACGCGATTATCGCGGTCGAGGACGTCGGGCTCGGCTTCAAGGTGAACCGTCTCTTCCCGGAGCCGGACCTGGCTGAGCGCCAGCTCGTGGTGGGCATCGAGGAGCTGGTGGCCCACCCGGTGCCGCGGGTGACGGTGCGGGACCTCAGCGCTGAGCCGGTGAACTTCGCCGAGCTGATCGACGGCATCGGCCTGCACGGCGTGAACTACGCCGTCGGCTTCAGCTCCTGGTTGGACCTGGCCCCCGAGGGGGTCTCGAAGGCCTCCGGTCTGGAGACCGTGCGACTGGCGTTGGACATCGACTCCGCACACACTCTGGCGGTCGGGGACCAGCGCAACGACATCGAGATGTTGCGGTGGGCGGCGCGGGGGGTCGCGATGGGACAAGCGCCGCCGGAGGTGGTCGGGGCCGCCGACGAGGTCACCGCCGATGTCGAGCACGACGGGCTGGCCGTGGTGCTGGAAGACCTCATGTCGGCACTGCGGAACGTCGCCTGATGTCCACCCGTCTGGTCATCACCTCCCCGGCCAACCCGCGACTGAAGTCGTTGACCGCCCTGCGGCGCCGACGCACGCGGGAGGAGGAAGGGGTCACCCTCGTCGAGGGGTACGAGGAGCTGCAGCTGGCGTTGGCGGCCGGAGTCCGACCCCGGTCGTTGTTCTACTGCCCCGACCTGATGGCCGACCCGGCCACCCAACGGGCTCTGATCGACGAGACCTCGACCCGTGGCGCGGACATCTTCGAGCTGAGTCGGGCGGCTTTCGAGCGTGCGGCGTATCGAGAGGGGCCGGACGGGTTCTTGGCGGTGGTCAGCACGGTGCACCGGACCTGCGCCGACCTGCAGGTGGCCGACGACGCACTCATCCTGATCTGCGAAGGCGTGGAGAAGCCCGGCAACCTGGGAGCCATGCTGCGCACGGCCGATGCCGCCGGACTCGATGCCGTGATCGCGGCCGACCCGGTGACCGACTGGGGCAACCCCAACGTCGTCCGCTCCTCCAAGGGCACGGTTTTCTCGATGCCCGTAGCCAGTGACAGCAGCGAAGCGACGCAGTCCTGGCTGGCGGATCGCGGCATACCGATCGTCGCTGCCACTCCGGACACCACGGTGCTGCATACCGACATCTCCTATGCCGGACCGGTCGCGATCGCGGTCGGTGCCGAGAAGCACGGACTGACCGATGATCTGCTGGCCGGAGCCGCGCACCGGGTGCGGATTCCCATGGTCGGTCAGGCGAACTCGCTGAACGTCTCGACGTCGGCCGCGATCGTGGTCTACGAGGCCGTGAGGCAACGTCGAGCGGCGATGCACGGGATGAGCCCCTCCTAGGGCGTGGTGCAGAGCACCCCGTGATCTGTGTCACGATGTTCGGTATGCGGATCGATCACGTCTGTTATGCAGCCGGACCCGAAGGCATGAGAGCCACCGCTCTGCGGCTGGCGGAACTGCTCCAGGTGACCCCCCGCGAAGGCGGTGTGCATCCGCGCTTCGGCACGCGCAACATGGTGTTGCCGTTGGCCGACGGCCGATACCTCGAGGTCGTCGAAGTGCTGGACCACCCCGCCTCGGACAAGGCCCCCTTCGGCCAGGCCGTCCGAGCCCGGTCCAACCAGGGTGGCGGATGGATGGCCTGGGTCGTCGCCGTGGATGACCTGTCCGACATCGAGGAGCGGCTGGGCCGTGAAGCCGTGCCGGGCAATCGGCACACCCCGGAAGGTGTCGAGCTGACGTGGCACCAGATCGGCATCAAGTCACTGATCGAGGATCCGCAGCTGCCGTTCTTCGTGCGCTGGGACTCCCTTGACCACCACCCCTCCAAGCTCGGTGGTGGCGGAGCCAAGCTCGTGGGCCTGCACATCGCGGGAGACCCGGTCAAGATCCGCGAGTGGCTCGGCGTGCCGGACGTCTCAGCCGCGGGGGGACACGACATCGACATCGAGTTCGACCACTCCGAGCTGCACGCCCTGGAGTCCGTGGTGTTCGACACGGCCGGCGGG
Organism: Ornithinimicrobium sp.; assembly: GCA_049650625.1. Taxonomy (GTDB): domain Bacteria; phylum Actinomycetota; class Actinomycetes; order Actinomycetales; family Dermatophilaceae; genus Ornithinicoccus. The sequence continues at coordinate 5,221 of JBASAN010000218.1, read as the reverse complement.
ACCGTCACCATCTAGGCGGTCTCCGCCAGCGTCGTGGCGGCCATTTATAACCTAGTTATAGGTCGAACCGGCGCAGCCGCAGGCTGTTCAGCACGACGATGATGCTGGAGGCCGCCATGGCCCCACCGGCGATCATCGGGTTCAGCAGCCCGAACGCCGCGAGCGGGATGGCGGCGGTGTTGTAGCCGAAGGCCCACGCCAGGTTCTGTTTGATGACCTTCAGCGTCTCCCGGGACAGGCCGATGGCGGTCACGACCGACTCGACGTCGGAACGCATCAGCACGATGTCGGCCGACTCCATCGCCACGTCGGTGCCCGAGCCCATGGCCATCCCCAGGTCGGCCTGAGCCAACGCCGCGGCGTCGTTCACACCATCGCCCACCATCGCCACGACCCGCCCCTGCTGCTGCAAGGCCGCGACGGCCGCGTGCTTGTCCTGGGGCAATACGCCAGCGGTGATCTGGGCGGGTTCGATACCGACCTGTCGGCCGACCGCCTGGGCCGTGGACTCCGCGTCGCCGGTCAGGAGGTGCGGGGTAAGGCCGAGACCGCGCAGCCGCTGGATCGCCGCGGCGCTGGTCGGACGTGTCTCGTCGGCCACCGTCAGGGCCGCCCGCGCCTGGCCGCCCCAGCCCACCAGGACCGTGGTGCCCGGCTCGCCGAACGCGGGACGCAGCGCATCCGGAACCTCGTCGAAGAGGTCGGCCTTGCCCACGGTCACGGTGGTGTCCTTGATCCGCGCGGTCGCTCCCTGACCCGGCAGGTTGGTGAAGTCGTGCACCTCCGGCACGGCGAGGGAGCGGCTCTCGGCTGCGTCCACGATCGCCCGAGCGACGGGGTGCTCGGAGCCGCTCTCGACGGCGGCCGCCGCAGTCAGTGCCGCATCCTCGGTCAGGCGCCCTCGGGTGGTGACCTGTGTCAGGCTGGCCTGACCGGTGGTGATGGTGCCGGTCTTGTCGAGCACGACGGTGTCGACGCTGCGCGTGCTCTCCAGGATCTGTGGTCCTTTGATGAGCACCCCCAACTGGGCGCCTCGTCCGGTCCCGGTCAGCAACGCGGTCGGGGTGGCCAGACCGAGGGCACAGGGGCAGGCGATGATCAACACGGCGACGGCCGGCTCGATGCTCTGCCCGAGGTCGTGACCGCTGATGAGCCACGCGACCAACGTCAGCAGCGCGATGATGAGCACCACCGGCACAAAGACGGCGGAGACTCGGTCGGCGAGGCGCTGCACGGGTGCTCGTCCCGTCTGCGCGTCCTCCACCAGGCGGGTGATCTGGGCCAGGGTCGTGTCGGACCCGACCCGGGTGGCCTCCACGGTCAGCCGCCCGTGGGCGTTGACGGTGGCGCCGGTGACCCGGTCTCCCGTGCTGACGTCGACCGGGACGGACTCGCCGGTGACCATGCTGGTGTCGATGGTGCTGGCACCGTCGACGACGACGCCGTCGGTCGCGACCTTCTCACCAGGGCGGACGACGAACCGCATGCCGACCTGGAGGTCGTCGATGGAGATACGCTCCTCACGCCAGGCGCCACTGCGCGGGTCGTTGCGCAGGATGGCGACGTCCTTGGCCCCCAGGTGCAGCAGAGAGGTCAGCGCCGAGCGGCCCGAGGCCTTCGCCCGGGACTCGAAGTACCGACCGATCAGCAGGAAGGCGGTGACGATGGCGGCGGTCTCGAAGTAGAGGTGCCCGGTGAACCCGGTGAGCACCGCCAGGACCGACCAGCCGAAGGCGGCGGTGACGCCGATCGAGACGAGGGTGTCCATGGTGGAGGCACCGTGTCGGGCGTTGATCGCCGCTGCGCGGTGGAAGGGCCAGGCTGCCCAGGCGTAGACCGGGGTGGTCACGAGGAGCTGCAACCACGGGCCGGCCGCTCCCGTCGCTTCGCGGACCGGCGGCACCATAGCCAGGAAGAGCACGATGACGGCGAGCGCGCTGGCCACGATGGCTCGACGGCGCAACGCCGCGTCCCCGATCAGGTCGTGGTTCATGTGGTCGTGCTCCATGCCCCGCTCGCCCTGGCCGTCACCTGTGCTGTGGGTCGTGTCGTCGCCGCCTCGCTGGGACACCGGGGAAGCCGTATAGCCGGTCTTGGCCACCGCGGCCACCAGATCCTGGACGGTGTGGGGGTCGGCGTAGGAGACGCGGGCCTTCTCTGTTGCGAGGTTGACCGTGGCTTCGACGCCGTCGAGGGCGTTGAGACGGCCCTCAACGCGCGACACACACGAGGCGCAGGTCATGCCCTCGATGTCGAGGTCGACCTGATGGGACTGGCTGGTGGATGTGGTCATGACTCCTTCTGGCACTGCTGAGCGTGATGGTCTGAGAAAGGAAGCTAGCTGCGGACGAGCCGGGAGATGGCTGCGGCGGCCTCGCTGACCTTGGCTTGGGCCGCCTCGTCGGACTCGCGAGCGGCGTCGACGACGCAGTGGCCGATGTGCTCCTCCAGCAGGCTCAGGCTCACGGCCTGCAGAGCCTTGGTCGCTGCGCTGACCTGAGTCAGCACGTCAATGCAATAGGTGTCCTGCTCGACCATCCGCGCGATGCCGCGCACCTGCCCCTCGATGCGTGCCAGCCGCTTCAGCTGGTCTTGTTTGGTCTCGCTGTAGCCGGGCGTCGTCATACTCTGAACAATACCCCCAGGGGGTTTCATATTCCCGCCTCCGCCAACGATGAAGGCTACGGGACGGGGGCGAACTCGCAGAAACTCTCGTAGTGATCCTCGGTGAAGAACCATTCCTCGGGGTCGTCGGCATCCAGTCCCCCGGTGACGATGCGCCGAGCGCCGCGATGATCCAACCCCGGAGTCTGGACGGTGTACTCCCGGTAGTAGCCACGCTGCTCCTGCGGCAGCTCGCCCTCGTGGTTGCCGAAGGTCCCACCGTCATCACCCGGGTAGCCGTACGGTCCACCCGCCTCGATGTCGTCGATCACCACGAGTGTCGTGGCCGGCAGATCCTCCAGTGCGCAGTCGGGCAGATCGCCGTCGGGACCGCCCTCCTGGTATGCCGTCGCGCCAGCCGGGGGCGCGGTCGACCCGGCGGCGTCGTCGGGCAAGGCGTTCTGCACGTAGAGCAACACCAGGAAGGCGACGAACGCCACGGCGCACAGCATGATGAGCGTGCGGACCACGCTGTTCCTCACTGTGGAGCTCGCACGTCGAAGCGTGACTCGAGACCGAAGCGCTTCACGACTGACCACCGACCCATAGCGTTCGATGCTAGCCGTCGACACGGTAATCTTGACGCTCACGAAAAAGAGCGGAGGTTGGCGTGCAGGTGAGGATTGCGGCAGCAGTGGTGGGCGGTGTGATCCTGTCCGGCTGTGGGGCGGCGGAGCCGAAGATCATCGAGTTGTACGGCGATCCATCCTCCCGTCTGGTGGAGGCCGCCGTGAACACGTGCGACCAGCATCCTCGCCTGTTGGCCGAGGAGTCGCCCGACGAGGTCATCGTGACGTTGATCGTCAACGACCTCGACTTCAGCCGGGGCGACTGCTCCGACGGCGCGGTGGTGACCTTGGTCGACCCGCTCGGGGAGCGGTCCGTCGTCGACGGTTACACCGGGGAGCCGCTGAACGTGCTGCCGGCCGAGACTGCCCCCCGGATGCGCTGACCGAGGGGCGGCGGCTCCGGAGGCTAGGCCGGTCCGTCCAGGTGGGCGACCAGTTCCGGCGCGAGCCCGACGTAGCTCGTCGGCGTCATCTCGACCAGCCGCTGCTCCTCGTCGCGGGGCAGCCCTAGGCCGCGGACGAAATCACGCAGGTCCGAGCCGTTGATCCGGCGCCCCCGCGTCAAGTCCTTGAGGCGGTCGTACGGGTTGCTCATGCCTTCGATCCCCGAGGCCGCCAGGGCCCGCATGACGGACTGGATCGGCTCGGCGAGGACCTCCCAGTTGGCGTCGAGGTCAGCCGCCATCGCCTCCGGGTTGGCGTCCAGCCCGGCCAGACCACGTCCGGCGTTGTCGATGGCCAGCAGCGAGTGACCCAGGGCCGTGCCGACGTTGCGTTGCATCGAGGAGTCCGTCAGGTCCCGCTGCAACCGTGAGGTGACCAATGTGGAGGCCAACACGTCGAGCAGCGCGTTGGACACCTCGAGGTTGGCCTCGGCGTTCTCGAACCGGATCGGGTTGACCTTGTGCGGCATCGTGGATGAGCCCACGGTGCCTTGGCCGCGCACCTGGGCGAAGTAGCCCATCGAGATATAGGACCACAGATCGGTGCAGAGGTTGTGCAGCACGCGGTTGAACCGGGCCACGTCGGCATACACCTCGGCCTGCCAGTCGTGACTCTCGATCTGGGTGGTCAGGGGATTCCAGGTCAGGCCGAGCCCGGTGACGAACGTGCGGCTGATCTGCTGCCAGTCCGCGCCGGGCACCGCGGCCAGATGGGCGCCATAGGTGCCGGTGGCACCGTTGAACTTGCCCAGATAGTCCGCACGCTCGATGCGCCGCACCTGACGCGCCAAGCGAGCCGCGAGGACAGCCAGTTCCTTGCCCATCGTGGTGGGCGTGGCCGGCTGACCGTGCGTGTGAGCCAGCAGCGGTATGCCGGCCAGCTCGCGTGCCATGTCGCTCACCTGCGCGATCAGCTGCTGGGCCCGGGGGAGCCAGACATCGATGACCGCACCCTTGATCATGAGAGCGTAGGAGAGATTGTTGATGTCCTCGGAGGTGCAGGCGAAGTGCACCAGCTCGGCGAGGTCGTCGCGGCCCTCCAGTCGGTCGCTCAGCCGTCGGCGTAGGAAGTACTCGATCGCCTTGACGTCGTGGACGGTCTCGGCCTCGATGGCGGCCAACTCGGCGATGGTGTCGGCGTCGAAGTCGTCGATCAGCGAGCGAAGTCGCTCCTGCTCGCCGTCGGTGAGCCGGCCCGCCCCCGGCACCACAGCGTGCTGGGTCAGGAAGATCAGCCACTCGATCTCCACGTGCAGCCGCTGCCGGTTCAGAGCCGGCTCGGAAAGGTGCTCGACCAGGGGGCCGACCGCGGTGCGATAGCGGCCGTCCAGGGCACCGAGGGCAAGCGGAGGCGTAACGTCAAGAAGGGAGGCCATGGGCCTATCCTCCCAGAGGCCGGCCTCAGGGTTTAGTTCTTAGCGTTGGGGTCCTTGGCCTGAGCCTGCAGGTAGGCGTCGGTCTGCTGGTCGCGCTCGTCGCGTGCGGCCATCACGGCTTCCTCGGCCCGTTGCTCGAGCGCACGCGCCCGGCCTTCGGCCCGGTCGG
>JBASAN010000217.1:0-2822 GCA_049650625.1 Ornithinimicrobium sp. | reverse complement strand
GAGGAAAGCCCCGGTGAGGTCCACCTCCAGGGTTCGGGTCCACGCCCCCAGGTCCACCTGCTCGACCGGGCCGGTGGGACCTGCGATCCCGGCGTTGTTGACCAGCACGTCGAGGCCTCCCAGCGCGTCCTCGACCTCGGTCAGTAACGAGGCGACATCGGCCTCGGACGAGACGTCACAGCGAGTGCCGGTGCGGCCCGGCTTCGCCTGAACGTGGGCAGCGAGGCGCTCCGGGTCGGTACCACAGACGTGGACCCGTGCTCCTGCTGCCTCCAGCACCTCGGTGATGGCGAGACCGATTCCCGAGGTGCCACCGGTGACGAGAACGCGCAGTCCGGCGGTGGGCCTCAACAAGGCCAGGGGGTCCAGGGTGGCGTCCAGCGCCATCAATTGACTCATGATGCGATCATATGATGAATTGCTGAGTGTGACCAGAATCATCGACGCACATCACCATGTCTGGGAGATCGCAAGGCACCCGCAGACCTGGATGACACCCCAGCAGCGCGTCCACATCGGCCATGATCGCCTGCTCCCGCAGTTCGAGGCCGAGGCCGTGCCCGCGGGCGTGTCCGGATCGGTGCTCGTGCAAACCGTGCGCGACCACCGAGAGACACCAGAGTTCCTCGACCTCGCTACTCGTTCACCACTGGTGCTCGGGGTCGTTGGATGGGTCGATCTCGACGCTGGGGCGCCGACGATCGCCCCCCAAGTCGAGGCGGCACGAGGCCTGCCTGGTGCCGAACGACTCGTGGGTCTGCGGGACCAGAGTGCGGATCGGCCGGACCCGGCGTGGGCACTGACTCCTGAGGCCGACGCCCTGTTCAGCGCCTGTGGTTCGGCCGGCCTCGTCGTGGACCTGCTTCTGCGTCCCGACCAAGTCCCGTCCGCAGCCGAGGCGGCGCGGCGCCATCCGGGCACTCGCTTCGTCCTCGACCACCTCGGCAACGTCGACCTGGACGCGACGACTCCCTCAGCCGGGGGGCGTGCACTCGCCGGTATCGCAGGGTGCTCGAACGTGGCGGTGAAGCTGTCGGCGGTGGCGGCTCGCGCGAAGGATCCGGCCACGGTCCGCCGCCTGCTGCCCCCCTTGGTGAACGTTGTCGTGGACATCTTTGGGGCACGGCGGGTCCTGTTCGGCAGCGACTGGCCCGTGTCGCAGATGTCGATGAGCTACCCAGATGTGCTCGAGGTCGTGGCCAACGCCGTGGCCGGCCTTTCGGCGGCTGACCAGCAGGCGGTCTGGTCAGGAACCGCCGTGGAGTGGTATCGGCTACGACCCTGAGCCAGTAGCGTTGCTCCGGCGGCGCTAGCCGTTGCGGGGCGCCGGAGCCGGCCGCCGACGCTGCCAGGAGTCGATGATGTGCTCGTCCATAGCCGCCGCCGCCAGAGCGGAGTCGCCGGCCACGACGGCCTCGAGGATGCGGCGATGGGCGCCGTGGGTGAGGCGAATGTGCTCGGTCGACGGGTCGCCGACGTAACGCAGGCTCCGATAAGCCTCCACCGTGAGGGTGTGGACCATGGCCCGCCCGAGCCTGTTGCGCGAGGCCACCATGATCGCGTCGTGGAAGGCCACGTCGGCCTTCAGGTAGGCCGTCGCATCATCCATGCTGCTGTCGAGGTCGGCCATCCGCTCCTCGATCGTGTCCAGCTCCGCCGGGCTCGCGTGAGCGGCGGCCTGGGCTGCCATCCTCGACTCCAGGGTGCGCCGGACATCGACGACGTCCTCAAGGATCGCGTTGTCGGCGTCATGACGTACGGCCGCAGACAGGACGATCGGATTCACGAGGTCCCAGTCGGCCATCGGTCGGATACGTGTCCCCTGACCTTGCTGGACGCTCACCAACCGCATCGTCTCGAGGGACTTCACCGCCTCACGCACCACGGTGCGCGAGACGCCGAAGGTCTCGCAAAGGACCGGCTCGGTCGGCAGAGTGGAACCCGCGGCGACCTCGCCGCCGACCAGACGATCGACGAGCTCCTCGACCAGCACCGTGGCCAGACGCCGGGGACGCTTGGGCCACGGCGTCGCCACGATTCCTCCGATGGGGTTCTCCCGCACCCAGACGCTCCCGAGGTCGTCGGCGTTGCTGTTCATCGCGTCACCATAACGCATGTGATGTCTTGACAGGATACGTATGACGTCTGACACTGTGTTGCACGTCACCCGATGGGGGTGCGGACCAAAGGAGCAATCATGAACCGTCGTCGCCGCGGAACCGCAGCGGTCACCCTCGTCTGCCTGGCCGTCGCCGCAACGGGTTGCGCCAAGCGTGATGACGCGGGTGGCGCCGCCGGCTCCGAAACCGCCGCAGTGAGCGCCGCCGACGTGAAGGTCGCTCTCGTCCCAGGCGGGCCCCACCCCTACTTCCAGCCCTGGAAGGACGCCGGTGCCGCCGAAGGCAAGATGCTGGGGCTGGCCGACGTCACGTTCAACGAGACTGCCGGCTGGGACCAGACCAAGCAGAACGACGTCCTGACTTCGCTCGCGGCGCAGGGCTACAACGCGTTCGGGATCTTCGGGGTATCACCCGAGAACATCAACTCCACCTTCTCCGACCTCACCGACCAGGGATTCCAGGTCGCGTCGCTGGCCTCCTGCCCCGCGGGTGACACCAACGAAGCCGCGTTCTGTCTGGCCACCGATGTCGAGGTCGCCGCGTACCGCGCCGCTCAGGCTGCGATCGAGGCGATGGGCGGCTCGGGCAGCCTGGTCCACCTGACCGGTAACCGAGTCGACTCGAACACGCAGCGACGTATCGCAGGCGTCGAGAAGGCGGTGGCGGAGACGGGCGGGAAGGTCGAGCTGGTGCAGACGGTCA
>JBASAN010000216.1:0-1945 GCA_049650625.1 Ornithinimicrobium sp. | reverse complement strand
GCTTTGGTGTTGAACTGCACCACGGCGCGCTCGACGCCGAGAGCCCGCGCAGCATCTGCCTGACGGCTCGGTGTCTGGCCGTAGTGGCGGATCAGATGCACCCTCAGCTCGCTACCGAATGCCTGGGTCGCAACGTGGACGTCCTCCGGGCCGGGGATCGCGAGGGGCAGACGCTTGGGCACGACTTTCATTGTGCCGTGTGCGTGACTGAGGCGTTCAGTGGTCCTTCATTCAACTATCGGCACATCTGGTTTAGCAAACGAGAGTGTCGTACCTTGGTCGATGTACGAGCATCCAGTCGCACGGCGACGGGCCCCGCCCAGTCAGCTTCTTTTAACGCCACATCGGGAGTGAATCGGTGATGGACATGACCAGTTATGCACGACGTGCCCTCCTCGGGCTCGCCTCCACCGCGCTGGTAGTTGGGCTAACGGGTTGCACAGGTTCGGACGAACCTGACCCCCTACCGCCGGTCGACGCGACGTCGCCTGCGACTGGATCTCCCTCGGAGACCACGCAGCCTGGTGGCGGTGGCGGTGGATCGGAAGCGTGGCGGCGGCGACTCGACCCGGACGAGACCGCTGCCTACGAGGACGCGCTTGCTCGGTGGGCCGAGTACACGCGCCGAGCTGAGGACGTTTACGCGGGGGGCAAGAACACGGCCCGTGCCCGTCAGTTCTTCCGCGACATGGATCTGCGTTGGCGTGAGCGCATCAGAGCGCTCGAGGGTATCGAGCGAGCGGGCTTGAAGGAGATCCGAACGGCGCAGCCGCTTAGGACTCGTGCAGGCAAGATTCGCCTGCAGCCCGATGGAACTGGCCTGGTGGTAATCGACCAGTGCACCGACTACACCAGTATCCGGTACGAGCGCAACGGGAAAGTTGAGCGTGGGCTCAAGCCCGAAAACCTGTTGTCACCGCTGATTGTGGCGATGCGCAAGCAGTCACCCACGGCTGACTGGAAGGTCGCGGACATCGAACTGCGCGGAAGCAAGTCGTGCGCCGAGTAGCGCCCGCGGTCATGGGACTAAGTCTCGCGAGCTTTGTAATGACGACGCTCCTGGTCTTCGCTGATGCACCGTCAGCCGCAGCTTGCACTGAGGTGAGCGCCGCTGGCCTTTGTGCGGAGGTCGACGTGCTGGGCGCTACGCCTGATGCCGCTGTTACGGATCCGGTTTCCGAAGCGCCAGAGGCCTCGCCGCGATCGCCGGAACCGCTCGGAGGTCAGTCAGTGGGTGCTGCCACTACGGCATCACTGAGAGGACTGACCGGCATCGGCATCGGTGTTGAGGTGCCTGATCCTTGCGCGGGCCCTGCCAGGTACAACGTGTGTCCCGGCCAGACGCTGGTACCAATCGGGGAGCCAGCTCCTCCGGCACTAGCGCCGCTGCCCGCGGGTGATCCGCCGCCTCCGCCGGTCGATGGGGGAGCGGTTGCGGTCCAGCTGATCGACCGTGCTCCGTTCGAAGTGGCCGAAATCCGCATGGCTCCCGAGGCGCCGTTCAAGTCGTACGTGAACCTCGAGAACTGGATGTGGGTGCCCCAGGGTCAGTGGCACGACGTGGTGGCCTCAGTCGATGCAGGCACGGCGACCGTGATGATCACCGCCGTCCCGACGCGGGTGGAGTGGCAGATGGGTGACGGAGGCGCCCGCAGCTGCTTCGACGCGGGCCGGAAGTGGCAGACCTCCTACGGTGACGCCGAACAGACCAGCTGCTCCTACACCTACGACCGGCCCTCGATCACGGTCGCCACTCCTGAGGGTGCGTTCCCGGTGCAGGCCCGGTTCTTCTACGACGTCGCCTGGGCGTGTGCCGGAGCGTGCGCGGAGCCCGGTGGTTCGTTGGGGGAGTACCCGGCCCCTCCGGCCACCGCCGACCTGGTGGTGAGTGAGCGTCAGTCCGTCGTCGTCAGTGGGAGCTACCGATGAGCATCCGTGAACAGGC
>JBASAN010000215.1:0-12193 GCA_049650625.1 Ornithinimicrobium sp. | reverse complement strand
AGACGACACTGCCGGTCGGGACCACGCGCAGCCGGTGGAAGCCAATGATCGAGGGGATCAGTGGTCTGAGGGAGGGTGCTCCCGACGATGACGGCTTCCACCTGGTGTTCTCTCCCGAACGGGTGCTGACGGGCCGAGTCTTCGCGGACCTCAAGCGATATCCCAAGCTGGTCGGGGGGCTCAACGAGGCCGGAACCGAGCGCGCCGTCGACTTCTACAACGCCGTGTTGACCTTCGATGAGCGCAGCGACCTGCCGCGACCCAACGGCGTTTGGGACATGGGCACGGCCGAGGCCGCAGAGATGGCCAAGCTTGCCGAGACGACCTACCGCGACGTGAACATCGGTCTCGCCAACCAGTTCGCCCGCTTCGCCGACCATGCGGGCATCGACGTCCAGCGGGTCATCGAGGCGTGCAACTCCCAGCCCTACAGCCACATCCACAACCCCGGAATCGCGGTCGGCGGGCATTGCATCCCGGTCTATCCGCGGCTCTACCTGTCCACCGATCCTGACGCCACCGTGGTCGCTTCGGCCCGCCAGGCCAACGCCGGCATGCCCGAGTACGCCGTGGCCCGAGCCGAGACGTTGCTCGGATCGCTGCGGGGTCTGCGCGTCGCGGTGCTCGGGGCGTCCTATCGCGGAGGAGTCAAGGAGACGGCCTTCTCCGGCATCTTCGCCACGGTGCAGGCCCTGACTGTCCGACAGGCACAGGTCGCGGTGCACGACCCGATGTACACCGACGCCGAGCTGTCCGGCTTCGGGTGGGATCCGTACCACCTGGGCGCTGAGGTGGATGTCGTCATTGTGCAGGCCGACCACCGCGAGTACGCGCACCTCACACCTTCGGATCTGCCGGGTCTGAAGCTGCTGCTCGACGGGCGCCGGATCACCGAGGCGAGCGCCTTTTCCGGCGTGCCACGGATCACGATCGGCGGGGGAACGTCGAACCTATGACGGGGTTCGGGCGATGAGCTGGGGCGAAGCGATCCCCGGCATCGTGGCGATGGCGTTGATGTTCACCCTCCCGGGCTACGGCGTCCTGCGGCTACTGGGAGTGCGCGGTCTGGTCGCCTGGGGAGCCGGTCCGGCGATGACGTGCGGTATGGCGGGCATCGGGGCGGTCGCAGCCGACCAGCTGGGATTGTCGTGGACCCTGGCGACCTACGTGCTGGGAGCCCTGGGTGGGTGGGTCGTCGCCGCAGGCATCGGCCTGTCCCTGGGGACCCTGCGGCAGGCGCCGGTTCGGGTGGCGGGTGAACGCGTGCTGCGCCGCCGTGAAGGCGGCTGGCTCGCGGCGACCTGGATGCTGGGCGGGGGAGTGCTCGCTGCGGCGATGATGGTCGGAATGCGAGCGGCCGACCAGCCGCCGCAAGCCTGGGACGCGGTCTATCACCTGAACGCGACATGGTTCATCCGGGACACCGGCAACGCCTCCAGCCTGGGTGGGCTGGCACCGATGTACGGCGACACGATCGCTCCGTACTACCCGACGGTGTGGCACTCGATCGTGGCGGTCAGCCCCGGCTTCGAACGCGTCACCGAGGCGGGCAACTCCTCCTCGATCGTGATCGGTTCGGTGATCTGGATCGGCGGCCTGGTCGCCTTGGCTCGAGTCGTGTGGCCCCGGCAGGCGCTGCCGATGGTGCTGACGCCGGTGCTGGCTGCCACCTACGTCACCTTTCCGGCGATCGCCGTCTCGATGCTGGGGGTCTGGCCGTTCGCCCTCAGCGTGGCGTGTCTGCCCGGGACCCTCGCCCTGCTGATTGCGACGTTGCGCAACGACCTCGGGCCCCGCCTGCACGCCGCATACGGCATCGGGGTGCTCGGTGCGGTGTGTGGAGTGGTGCTGTCCCACGGCTCCGGTCTGTTCTCGCTGGCCCTGCTGGCCATCCCCTTGGTCACGGTGCTGGTGGCCCGGCAGGCCGCTCGCTACTGGCGACGCGGTCATCGGGTGGCGGTGGCTGCCACCGTCAGCATCGGCACGCTCCTCAGCGGGGCCTTGAGTTGGCTGATCCTCACCTCTGCGCCGGTGGCCTCGATCGTGGGCTACGAGCGGGGAGGGCAGGACAGCTACGTGCCCGGGCTGGGCTCGCTGCTGATCGACCATCCCCTGATCTACGTCTACGACATCACCTCGGTCAACGTCGCGAGCACCCTGTTGGTGGGGGTCGGCATCGTGTTGAGCCTGCGCAGCAAGCACGCTCGTTGGCTGATCGTGGCGTTGCTGGCCGCAGGCGTCCTGACGCTGCTGGCGGCTGGCCCCCCCGACAACCCCCTACGGGTGTTGTCGGGCTTCTGGTACACCCAAGCCTCGAGGATCAACCAGATCCTGTTGATCCCCGCGATCATGCTGGCGGCCGGCGGAGGGGCCTGGCTGGTGCGCTCGCTGTCCAGTCGACGAGGGGTGCCTTTGACGGCCGCTGCTGCCGCGTTGGTCGTCGCGCTCGGCGCGCTGAGCTTCGGCTTCCGGTGGTCCACACAGACCGAGGTCATGGCCTCGACCTACTCCACCTGGCCGATTGCCTGGGGCACCCAGCTCACCGAGGACGAGATCGCGTTCGTCGACCGAGCACGGACGAGCCTGCCCGACGACGCCGTGGTGCTGGGGGAGGCCAGCGCCGGATCGCCCTACCTGCTGATGCGCAGCGACGTGGAGGTGATCTATCCCCAGTTGACCCCGATTGCGGACTCGCCCGAGCGCCTTCTGCTGGCCAAGAGCTTCGACAGTTGGCAGGTCGATCCCGCCGTCTGCGAGGCGGTGCGGGCGCTGGGGGTGACCCACGTGTACGCCGACGACCTCACCTTCGCCGAGGGGGGTAAGTGGCAGGAGGAGACGCCGGGGCTACGCCGGATCACGACCGACCGACCGGGCTTCGAGCTCGTGGACTCCGGGGGAGAGGCCTCCCTGTGGAGGTTCACCGGCTGCGATCTGCCCTAGGTCGTCGACCGCACGGGCCTGGCTGACGCGCTATACATCTGCCCCGAGATGCGGGGCAGATGTATAGCGAGCCTGTGGTCCGGTCCTGCGTCCGCCCGAAGCCCCGCTCGCGCTGATCGAGTCAGCCTGTCTCCGCCCACTGGCCGCGCTGGATCAGCACGTCCTTCAACAGGTCGGCCCGGTCGCTGATCAAGCCATCGACCCCGAGGTCGAGCAGGGCATTCATCTCGGCCACGTCGTTGATGGTCCAGACATGGACGACGAGGCCCGCGCGGTGGGCCGCGTCCACGCTGGGCCCGGTCACGAGGGGCACGCGATAGCGCTGCGCCGGCAGTTGTACGGCGTCGAGATGGCGCAGCGACCGCTGCGTGATGCGATGCCCCAGGCGGTGGGGCAAGGCGCTGCCGAGGCGGAAGCCCGCACCGGCGATCTGCCCTGCCGATCGGGCTACCGGTCGGCTGAGTCGCCGAAGCGTTTCACGCCGGCGGCGGTCGGAGAAGGAGCCGATGCACACGCGGTCGTGAGCCTGGGCACGTTCGATCGCCGCCACGGTCGGCGCGACAGCCGAGTCGCTCTTCACATCGATGTTGATCCGCAGGGTCGGCCACGCGTGAAGCAGCTCGTCCAACCGGGGAATCGGCTCTCGTCCCCCGATGAGGGCCTGCGACACCGTCCGCCACGGTAGCTGGGCGATCACCCCGATCCGGTCGGTGACACGATCCAGCGTGGGGTCATGCACGGCGACCGCCACGCCGTCACTCGTGGCATGAGTGTCGGTCTCGACGTATCGATAACCCAGCTCCACCGCAGCCTCGAACGCCGCCATCGAGTTCTCCAGCCCCGCGAGGGAGAAGCCGCGATGGGCCATCGCGACGATGCCGGGGTGGTCCAGATAGGCGATGGTGTCTCCCATCATCCTCCCGGACGGAATGCCGAGCCCATCGAGTCCAGGGCGCCGTCCACCACGGGGACCCGGCCGTCCCGGGCGGCCTTGACCAACCGGGCGTGGTCGCGCTCGGTCTGGTCGGCATACGCCCGAGCGAAGTCGCCCAGCGCACGGTCGACGTTGCGGTTCTTCCCCACGTACCCAGCGATCATCGAGGCGCCGCTGGTACGCGCATGTCCTTTGGCCAGAAGATGACCCACGATCCCCGCGTAGTCGGCCAGGGTGCGTGAGTCCAGGGAGTCCAACGGCACCGTGCCCTTCATGTTGCGGAACTGACGTACGTAGTACTGGCGGTTGTCCACAGTGGTCCAACCCAGCAGAGGATCGCTGACGGTCTGCAGGGCCTGCTGGTACTCCACCACTCGTTGGCCTTGATGGCTGTGCCAGGCCGAGGTGCCATGCACGAACTTCGCGAGCACGGACCGTCGTGCCTGTTTCATCTGCAGGAAGAAGACGTCGTCGTCCGAGGAGCCCTCCAGCAGGGCGACGTAGTCCCGCAGACCCACACTGCCGACGCCCACCACCTTGTGGGCGATGTCCTGGATCGTGTAGCCGCCGAGGGCTCGCGCCCAGTGCGGGGCCAACGTTTCCAGGTAGCGGTCCAAGCCCGACCCGATCAGCTCGGCCTTGCGCTCGTTGACCCGTTGGATCAGCGGCGGTTCCTCGACGATCCGTCGTTGCCCCTCCTGACGGTGGGTGAACTTCGGCAGCGCTCGGTCGCTGGTGCGCTTCCTCGCCTTCTTGACCGAGCGTTTGATCTCCTTGCGCAAGCTCTTCTCGGTGGCCGTCTCATGCAGTCGTCCGACGTCCAGGCGGTTGTAGGAGCGCATCAGCAGTGGCTCGTTGGCCAGGAACCGGACCTCGTCGCGGTAGGCACTGGCGCAGGACTCAACGGCGGCTCGGCATTCGTCCTCGCTCAGGCCGTTCTCCCGACCTGCGACCCAGATGCTGGCTCCGAGGCGGCGCAGGTCCCACTCCCACCCGCCTGGATGCGCCTCGTCGAAGTCGTTCAGGTCCAGCACCAGCTCACCCTCAGGAGAGCCGTACAGACCGAAGTTGCCGAGGTGGGCATCACCGCAGATTACGGGTTGGATGCCGGTGGACGGCATACTCGCGACGTCTTGAGCCATGACGACGGCCGTGCCCCGTAGGAAGCCGTACGGGGAGGAGATCATCCGTCCGACGCGGACCGGGACGAGCTCGTCGACACGCCCCCGGTGCGACTCGTTCAGGAGGGTGATCGGGTCGGGGCGGTCCGAGGGAGGCTCCCACCAGGCCATCGACGAGCGCGGCATCTGCTTGCGCAGGGCCTTGCCCATGGCCGTGCGCTCAGCACGGGTGGTGGGGCGCTGTTGCAGGGAGGCGAACGAGGCGCTGCTGGCACTGGCGAGGACCTGATGTCCCGATGCGGTGGCCGTCACATGCTCCTCCTTGAGAGTGCGGATCCGACGTCGGAAAGCGTGGGTGCGCTCAACCTACCGCCGGTCGTGGGTCTTCCGTCCACCGCAGATGACGAGGAGCGGCAAGGATCACCGAGGTGCACGTGCAGGGGATAGGACGCAGGATCGACCTCCGTTCAGTCCTCCTGGTGTCGTGCTGCTTGCCCATCGAGCCGCAGGGTGGCGGAGCGGTCCGCGTGCGAGCCTCCCGACCCCACATGCTTGTCGCTGATGCCAGGACCGTTCTTGATCACGTGGACCACGGCCATACCGTGACCGCGGCCCAGACCGAACTCGGACGCCAGCCAGGCCAGGATCTCCCCGGACCGGGTGTCTGCGCCGTAGCCCTGGGTCGCGGCAAGGTCGACAATCTCCTGCGGCGTGCGTCCGGTCTTGTCCTCCACAGCGTCGAGATAGGCCTGAAAAGACATGTCAGGAAACCATCTGAATGAGATTGCCGCACGTGTCGTCGAAGACCGCCGTGGTCACGGGGCCCATCTCGACGGGGGGTTGGGTGAACACGACGCCCAGCCCGACAAGGCGTTCGTACTCAGTCGTGACGTCGCCGACCGCAAACTGCGCCAACGGGATGCCATCCTCCCGCAACGTGTCTCGATACGGTTTCACGGCGGGGTGCTCCGCCGGTTCCAGCAAGAGCTCTGGGCCATCGGGATCTTCGGTGGAAACGACCGTGAGCCAGGCGTGCTCGCCCAGGTCGATGTCGTTGCGCTTCGTGAACCCGAGCACCTCGGTGTAGAACGCCAAGGCTTCACGCTGGTCGTCGACGAAAACACTCGTCAGTCTGATCCTCATCATGTGCCCTTCCTGGTGGTTGGCCAGCGCCGCCCGATCTCTGCGAGCGGTTCGCTGGTGAAGAAATGGAACTTCGACCGGCCACGCCACTCGGTCTGCAGCAGACCTGCCGACTCCAGCACGCTGAGGTGCTGGGAGATGGCCTGCCGGCTGGAGCCGAGTCCGTGCCGGCTGGCCAACAGCCCGCAGATCTCGAACAGTGTCTGCCCGTCCCGCACGGTTAGCTCGTCGAGGATGGTGCGTCGGGTCGGGTCGTCGAGCGCCTTGAACACATCAGCCACTCAGCTATTTTATGCAAGTCAATGCTTGCATATCAACCCACCGCCGAGCAGGCCGGAGTCAGCTCCGACGCCAAACCCCCGGATCGGGCGGCGTCGGGCTCGGCTCGCCGATCGCGCCGAAGGGTTGTGTCCCCCTCAAGCGCCGGGAGGTCGCGGCGGCCGACTGCCAGGCCGTCGGGAAGGGCGCCGACGCTGCTCGGCGCGTCAGCACCCGCTCGGGCAACGGTTGGTCGCAGGCCAACAGCACGACGTTGCCGAATCGCTTCCCCTTGAACACTTCTATCAGTCCTAGCAGCCCGACGTGGGGCAACACGGTGCTCATGGTGGCCGCAACCCGGTGGGCATGCCGCAGCCCGGGCTCGTCGGCCAGGTTCATCGCGAGCAGGCCGCCTGACCGCAGCACGCGAGCGACCTCCGTGGCCCAGGTCAGCCCAGTCAGCTCGGCGGGCACCTGCCCTTGGGCGAAGGCGTCGACCACGATCAGGTCGGCGCTGGCCTCGCGCAACGCCGCGATTCCGTGGGCGCCATCGATGGCACGGACCCGGATCCGATGGCGACGCGGCAGCGGAATCTCCCGCCGCACCGCCTCGGTCAGGGCGACGTCCGGCTCGAGCACGATCTGCGGAGAGCCGGGCCGGCTGTGCTCGACGTACCGCGGAAGGGTCAGCCCGGCACCACCGACGTGGGTCACGGCCACCGGGCCCGGTGGCGTTGAGTCCACGGCGATGGACAGGTGTTGCATGTACTCGAAAGCCAACAGGCCTGGATCGTCGGGATGGACGTAGGACTGCGGATGTCCGTCGAGGCTGACCATCACCCCACCGGTGTCGTCGCGCTCGAAGGCGAACGCCACGACCGGCTCAGATGTCGCGGAAGGTCTGGATGCCGGCGCCGAGCGCGTTCAACCGAGCCGCCAGGTCCTCGTAGCCGCGGTTGATGACGTAGACGTTGCGCAGCACCGAGGTTCCGGGCGCGGCGAGCATCGCCAGCAGGATGACGACGCCTGGTCGAAGGGCGGGCGGGCACATGATCTCCCCGGCGCGCCACTTCGTCGGTCCCTCGATCATCACCCGGTGCGGATCCATCAGGTGCACCTTGGCGCCGAGCGTGGTGAGCTCCGTGAGGTAGATCGCGCGGTTCTCGTAGACCCAGTCGTGGATCATCGACGAGCCGTGGGCGCACGCCGCGATGATCGCGAAGAACGGCAGGTTGTCGATGTTCAGCCCGGGGAAGGGCAGCGGGTGGATCTTGTCCAGCGGGGCCTTCAAAGGGCCGGCGATGGTGGTGAGATCGACCAGGCGGGTGTGTCCGTTGGCGCTGGTGTACTCCTCGCTCAGCTCGTACTGCAGACCCATCGTGTCCAGCACTGCGAGCTCGATCTCCATGAACTCGATCGGCACTCGGTTGATCGTGATCTCGCTGCCGGTCACCACCGCCGCCGCGAGCAGGCTCATCGCCTCGATCGGGTCCTCGGAGGGGTTGTACTCGATGTCCTGGTTGATCTCCTCGACCCCACGCACCGTCAGGGTCGTGGTGCCGAGGCCGTCGATCTGCACGCCGAGAGCCTTCAGGAAGACGCACAGGTCCTGGACCATGTAGTTGGACGAGGCGTTGCGGATGACGGTCGTGCCGGTGTAGCGGGAAGCGGCCAGCAACACGTTCTCCGTCACCGTGTCGCCGCGCTCGGTCAGCACGATCGCCTTCTCCGGCCAGCGGTCCTGGTCGATCGTGGCCTGGTAGGCCCCTTCGGTCGCCACCACGTCCACTCCGAAGTGCCGCAGGGCGATCAGATGCGGTTCGACGGTGCGCGTCCCAAGATCGCACCCACCGGCGTACGGCAGCTCGAAGTGGTCCAGCTCGTGCATCAGCGGACCGAGGAACATGATGATCGTCCGGGTGCGGCGGGCGGCGGCCTCGTCCATCTTGGACAGGTCGATGGTGGGCGGCGGGACGATCTCGAGGTCGGAGCTGTCGGGCAGCCAGCGAATCTTGAAGCCGATGCTGGTCAGCACCTCGGTGATCCGGTTGACCTCCTCGATGCGGGCCAGGTTGCGCAGCGTGGTGCGGCCCTTGTTCAGCAAGGATGCGCAGAGCAGCGCGACGGCGGCGTTCTTGGAGGTGCGCACGTCGATCGTCCCGGAGAGCTTCACGCCGCCCTCAATCCGCAGGTTCTGCGGTACGGCGCTGCCCACGGAGACGATCTCGGAGTCGAGGCTCTCGCCGATCCGGGCCAGCATCTCCAGCGACAGGTTCTGCTTGCCCTGCTCGATCCGGGCGACGGCGCTCTGGCTGGTGTTGAGCAGGACGGCGAGCTCCGACTGCGTCAACGACTTATGGCGGCGAGCGTCGCGGATCAGGGTGCCGATGCGGGACAGGTAAGGCTCAGTCATAACCAAGAGCCTAGATCACATGTGAGATATGGACCATTTTGGGCGTGTCACGGGGTGTCGCTCGACTGCGCATCCTCGTCGGCTTCGACCACGGCCTGGAGGATGATGGGTGCGACGAGGTCGCATTGCCAGGGACGCGCGCCGTGGCCGGCCAGCGCCTGTCGGATGGCTCCGGTCTCCAGGGGCGACGGCGGGTCCCACAGGACCTGGCGTAGGACATCGGGCGTGACCAGGTTCTCCACCGGTATGTCGTGTCGTTGCGACAGCTCCTGCATCAGCGGTTTGGCGGCGGCGAGCCGGGCGGCGGCCTCAGGTTTTCGGTCCGCCCACGCTCGGGCCGGGGGAAGTCCCTCGGCCCGAACCCGCAATGGAGGCAACTCGTCCTCGGGGGTCTGCGCGGCCTCGGCGATGGCGTGCAACCACTCCCGCTGATGACGTCGCAGGCCCTGCTGGGCGCGACGTTGCCGCGAGGGACTTTTCTCGGGGCGGGGGTTGGACATGGCCGAGGCGTCTCGCGGAGCCCGCAGAGCCAGGTCCAACAGGGTCGAGTCGGGGACGACCCGGCCGGGGGACACATCCCGAGCCTTGGCAATGTCCTCCCGGACCGTCCACAGGGCCTCGAGGGTGGCCACGGCACGACGGTTGCGCAGTTTGCTGGTGCCACTGACGCGCCGCCACGGATCCACCTTGGCCCGGGGACCGGTGAACGTGGTGAGCGCGTCGAATTCCTGTTGAGCCCACTCCATCTTTCCCTGCTCCCGCAGGTCTCGGGCCATCCGATCGCGCAGTGGCACCAGCAGCTCGACGTCGAGCGCCGCATACAGCAACCAGGGGGAAGGCAGCGGACGGGTGGACCAGTCGACGGCCGAGTGTTCCTTGGCCAACGAGACGCCGAGGTAGTACTCCAACACCGCGGACAGACCTGCTCGAGGCAGGCCGGCGAGTCTGGCGCCCAGCTCGGTGTCGAAGAGCAGGCGGGGGCGCATCCCGAGGTCCGCCAGACAGGGGATGTCCTGGGTCGCAGCGTGCAGCACCCACTCGACGTCGACCAGCGCGGCATCCAGCTCCGAGAGGTCGGGACATCCCACGGGGTCGATCAGGTGGGTGCCGCTGCCTTCTCGGCGAAGCTGCACGAGGTAGGCGTCCTGACCGTACCGGTAGCCCGAAGCCCGCTCGGCGTCGATGGCGATGGGACCGGTGCCCCGGGACACGGCTGCGATGACCCCCGCCAAGCCGGCGGCATCGGCCACCACGTCCGGTATGCCGTCGCGGGGTGCGTCGAGAGTCTCAAAGACCTCGGGCTCTGGATCCTCGATGGTTTCGTCACTCACAGTAGGTGGTGGCTCATGCTCTAGCGACGGATCCCCGGCAGTGCCACGACGCCCTCAGGCAGGGGCGGCAGTCCCGCGATGGTGCACAGCAGGTCACCCCAGGCCTGCACGTGTCCGCGCACGTCGGCGACGTCGCTCACCTGAGGTGTCCATGAGGCTCGAATCTCCAGCTCGACGGTGGGCTCTCGGTCCGCCAACGCCCCGAAGCTCATCGACGTGACACTGGTGACAGTGCCGGCCTCGGCGCCCCAGGTCAGGCTTCGAGCGTGCAGCGCGTCAGTGAGCCATGACCACCCCACCTGTCCCGCCATCGGGTCACCACCGACCTCCGGCTCCATCGCGGTCTTGGCGTACGTCACCGCCCGCCAGGTGCCTTCCCACGGTTCAGGGCCCGAGGGGTCGAACAACAAGACGAACCGGCCCAGCCCGATCGGCTCGTCGTCGGGATCATGGCTCGGCACCACCTCACCGGCGAGCGCCACCGCATGCGGGGCCAGTCGAGTTGGCGCAGGCACCTCCTCGATCAGCAGCTCGGGACGCATCGGGGCGGTCCGCAACGCCTCGAGGGCCACCGCGAAGGCGGCAGCATCCCGAGACACGTCGATGTCGGGCGTTGGGGGGCGCCCGACGGGTATGCGGCTGACCACCTGGTCAGCGTAGGCGCACGGGTGCGCCAGTCAGCGGATCGAAACGCCGGACGTCTCAGGTGTCCGTGCGACGATTCTGCGGTGACAGGCCCTGGTGACCCCGCTTCCGTCGACTCCACCTTTCCTACGTCAGCGACCCCCAGCGCCCTGGTCCAGGCTGCTCGGGGGCTGCCGACCCCGCACACCCCCGTCTGGTTCATGCGCCAAGCGGGCCGGTCCCTGCCCGAGTATCGCGCGCTGCGCCAAGGGGTGGCGATGCTGGATGCCTGCCGCACCCCGGACCTGGTCACCGAGATCACCCTGCAACCGGTCCGTCGTCACGGCGTCGACGCTGCCATCTTGTTCAGCGACATCGTGGTCCCGATCCAGGCGGTCGGGGTGGACCTCGACATCGTCCCGGGTGTGGGGCCGGTGATTGCGGACCCGATCAGGCAGTTGAGAGACCTCGAGCGCCTACCCGAGCTGGATCCCGGCATGATCACGGATATCGACACCTCGGTCCGCAACCTGGTGGCCGCACTCGACGGGACACCCCTGATCGGCTTCGCAGGTGCGCCCTTCACCTTGGCGTCGTATCTCATCGAAGGTGGGCCTTCGAAGAACCACGAGCGGACCAAGGCTCTGATGCACGGTGACCCCGACCTGTGGCATGCCCTCTGCGGACGTTTGGCTCAGATCTCGTCGCAGTTCCTCGCGGTGCAGGTCGCCGCCGGGGCCAGTGCGGTGCAGCTGTTCGACTCCTGGGCCGGGTTCCTGTCACGACGCGACTACCGGCAGTTCGTGGAGCCGCACAGCCGGGCCGTGCTCGGCTCGTTGGCCGACGCCGGAGTCCCAAGGATCCACTTCGGGGTGGGCACCTCGGAGCTGCTGCCCGATATGGCTGCGGCGGGTGCCGACGTGATCGGCGTCGACTACCGGATGGACCTCCCGGGTGCGATCGAGCGGACCGGTGGTGGGTATGCCGTGCAAGGCAACCTGGACCCGGCGTTGCTGTTTGCGCCGTGGGAAGCCCTGGAACGCGAGGTACGGCGCATCATCGGTGAGGGGGCCGGGGCCAAGGGCCACATCTTCAACCTGGGTCATGGGGTGCTTCCCGAGACGGATCCAGACGTCCTCACCCGGGTCGTCGATCTGGTGCACTCACTATCGTGATGTGACATAGAGCACATCTTTACGCCGTTTTCGCTATGGTGATGTGTTGCTGGCACCCGCCGGCGGTGGTCCGACATCTATCCGGCGAGGTCAACCATGCCCGATGAACAAGCACCCGAAGGCGGCTCGACGAGGGAGGGCTCGGAGGCCTCCAAGCGCGAGAAGGTCGCATCAGCAGGCCGAAAGACCAAAGAAATGGTCCGTGAAGTCAACTATCCCCACGGCATCCACCCAGCGCTGGTGCCCGGGGTCTC
>JBASAN010000214.1:0-6182 GCA_049650625.1 Ornithinimicrobium sp. | reverse complement strand
TGGACGACGCCACCCGTCACGAGGCGTACTCGAGGCTCCTCACCCACGAGATCGACATCAGCAACCTTGGGCTAACCGATCAGCGTCTGGCTCGGATGCTGTTCTTCTCGCTCTACCCCTCCGCAGGCCCTTCGTCGTACGACGAAGGGTTGAGCCAAGCACGTCAGGAGCAGTATGTAGTGAGCGAGGCGCGGGCGATCGTCGACATCGGTTTCGATACGGCTCGCCACACCGCTGTCGCGTTCGACCAGGAGTTGAGCGACGTTCCACTACGCATTCACGCGCATTACCAGCGCGAAGAGATTCTCGCCGCGGTTGACTACGCTTCCCTGTCACGCAAACCCACGAGCGTGATGCAGGGCGTCGCCTACTCGGAGGCCACCAACACCGATCTCCTCTTCGTGACGTTGAAGAAGTCGGAGGCGGACTTCTCTCCGACCACCATGTACCGCGATTATCCGATCGACGCGCAGACCTTTCATTGGGAGTCTCAGTCGACGACCTCGGTGGCATCACCGACCGGGCAGCGCTACCTCACCGGCACCAGCACGGTGTTGCTGTTCGTCCGCTCCGAGCAGAAAGACGAGTTCGGCACCGCACCGTACCTCTGCCTCGGACGCGCCTTCTATCGCGCCCACGAGGGCGAGCGGCCGATTGCGATCACGTGGTCCCTCGAGCACGCGATGCCGAGCGACTTCCTCGGGCAGGCGCTTCTCAGCGCAATGTGACGCGACCGGGCCCCACCGGGAGCGATTGAGATCAGCTGTTGTGAGTCATCCTATGTCCGTCCAACGGCCACCGGGACAATGCTTGGCGGTGGCGGCGGGCCTCGCGTCCGACTGGCAACGCGGGGAGAACCAGGCTCACCATCGCCAGCAGTCGCCTCGACGACCCGAGCCACGAACGCCGATCCCGGCACGGTCGGCGCAGACCTCCCGGAGTGCTCAGCTCAGCCGAGTGGCGAGCGCAGCGGAGGCTTGGCGGACTTCCACGCTGAGCCGTGCGACGTCGTCGAACTTCGGGTCGCTGGAAGGGCCGGCCACCTGGACCGCGCAGTCGCTCGCACCGCCGGGGCTGATCACCGGTGACGCGACGGACGAGGCGCCCACGACCCGTTCGTCTACCGAGTAGCACCAGCCCTGATCACGGATCAGGGCCAGCTCCTCCAACAGGCTCTCGAGTGGGCGCGGCCTGCCGTTGGCGTAGGAGAAGTCCCCCACCTCGGACAGCAGGTCGGACACCTCGGCCCGGTCCATGAACGCAGCCAGCGCCTTGCCGGCCCCCAGGTGCAGGGGCAGCCGTTCGCCGATCGGCAGCGCGTATCGCAAGGGGTTGGCACCCTCGACTCGCGCGACGACAGCCCGCGCCGACCCGACGCGCACGAACACCGAGGCGGTCAGTCCGGTGCTGACGGCGAGCTCCTGAAGCACCGGCGGGGCCGAGACGGCGACGGGATTCGTCGCGAGAAAGGCATGGGCACCGAACAGCATGGCTACGCCCGTCCGGTAGCCCGAGGGCCCCTGCTCGACCCGTCCTCGTGACTCGAGGGTGGCCAGGAGGCGTTGGGCCGTGGCCACGTGCAGGCCGGCGCGGCGGGCCACCTCGCTGAGACGCAGCGGAGAACGGCTGGCCTCGAGCACCTCGAGGACATCGATGGCCCGCTCCAGCGAGCGCATCACGCTCTTCGGCTTCGGCTCGCTCACGCCCACCCCTTTCGTCTCGGTCCTCGCGATGACCGATGCCCGGCCAGCTTCATTCTCACGCAATGAGGTGTCTGCTCACCACGTGTCCCACCAATGACGGTTGATTCGTGGGCGGCGAACGGGCGGGGACGGTTGACACCAGTGACAGCCGTCACGCATGCTCATCTCGTTGTACGCAAACATCTATCACACAGTGAGAACGAGGACGCAGCGATGGGCGACACAGAGTGACCGCGCCGACCGAGGAGCAGGCCTCGGCGGTCTCGCCGCACGGGCTCGCCCGGCGACGAACCGTGCTGACCTACGTGACCGGCGCCGCCGTGATCATCGTCGGCGTGGCGGCTGCCGTGGGCTCGAAGAGCTTGGGCTACTGGACCGACCTCGGTCCCGGCCCCGGGTTCTTCCCGCTGTGCCTGGGGGTCCTGCTGGCCACCTTCGGCACGGCCTGGGTCCTTTCCGTGGCCCGCACCTCGTCGGCGGCCACCGGGACCATTGAGCCGGCCAGTCCCGCAATCGCGACGTCCTCGAGTGCCGACAGCCCGGCGTCGGGTGCCGAGACACGGGACGCCGGAGCAGCCGACGACGGTGAGGAGTACCCCGAGTACTCCGTGCCCACCGTCATCGCGATCATCGGCAGCCTGGTCCTTCTCGCCGCGACCCTGGAGATCCTCGGCTACCAGATCGCGATGCTGCTCTTCCTGCTCTTCCACCTGCTGGTGCTCGGACGCCGCCGGCTGCTCCTGTCACTGGTCATCGCGGTCGGAGGCAGCATCGGCGTCTTCGTGGTCTTCACCCGTCTGCTCACCGTGCCGCTCCCGGCCTCGACCATCCCCTTCCTCCGCGACCTGGGGTTCTGAGACATGGACACCTTCTCCCTGCTCATGGGCGGGTTCGCCAACGCGCTGACCCCGCAGAACCTGATGTTCGCCCTCATCGGCTGCCTGCTGGGAACAGTCCTGGGTCTGCTGCCCGGGATCGGGTCGACCGCGGGCATGGCCATCCTCATCCCGCTCACGCTGACCATGGACCCCGCCGGCGCGATCATCATGCTGGCGGCGATCTTCTACGGAGGCGCCTACGGGGGCACCATCACCAGCGTCCTGCTCAACATCCCGGGCGAGGGCGAGTCGGCCATCACCTGCATCGACGGCTACCAGATGACCCTCAAGGGACGGGCAGGCGTCGCCCTGACCACCGCGGGCATCGGGTCCTTCATCGGCGGCACCGTCGCGACCCTCGCGCTCGTCGTCGCGGCCGAGCCGCTGTCCCGCCTCGGTCTGCGCATCGGGCCGCCGGAGTTCTTCTCCCTCGTGCTCATCGGTCTGGCGCTCCTCGTCGGGCTGGTCGGCCGCTCGGTGCTGCTGGGCCTGATCTCGGCGTGCCTGGGCCTGCTGATCGCCATGGTCGGGATCGACCCGGTCATGGGCCTGCCGCGGTTCACCTTCGACCAGCCGCACCGACGCCCGTCGCAGCGCGCCCGCCATCGCGCGCGGCACCGCGATCGGCTCGCTGATCGGTCTGGTCCCGGGCGTCACCTCCGCGATCTCCTCCTTGATCGCGTACAGCACGGAGCGCAAGATCGGCCGCCACCGTGACGAGCTCGGCACGGGAGCCATCGAGGGCGTGGCAGCACCCGAGACGGCGAACAACTCCCACAGCAACGCCGCCTTCATCCCGCTGTTCACCCTCGGCATCCCGGCCTCCCCGGCTATCGCCGTCCTCATGGGAGCGTTCCTGCAGAACGGCCTGACGCCGGGTCCGACCCTGTTCACCGAGGCGCCCGACCTGGTCTGGACCGTGATCGCCAGCCTGTTCATCGGGAACCTGCTGCTCCTGGTGCTGAACGTCCCGCTGGTCGGCCTGTGGACCCGGATCCTGGCCATCCCCTACTCGGTGCTGCGGGCGGTCATCTTCGCCTTCATCGTCATCGGCTCCTACGCGGTGTCGAACAGCGTCATCGACGTCTACGTGATGGTCGCCTTCGGCATCCTGGGATTCGTCTTCCGCCAGGTGGGGCTGCCGCTGGCCCCGCTCGTGCTGACCCTCATCCTCGGCCCGTTCATCGAGTCCGCCCTCCGCGAGTCCCTGCAGATCTCACGCGGCAGCTTCGCCATCTTCGTCGACCGGCCGCTGTCGCTGGTCTTCCTGGTCATCGCCGCCGTCATCCTGCTGGCCTCCGTCTTCAGCGCGAACCTCAAGCGGAAGGCGGGTCTGCCCACCGACGCCGACGCCTGAGACCCGCAACCCGACCCGGCCGACCCGGCCGAACCACTCGTCCCGAGACCTCGGCCCTGAGGTCTCGACCCTGAGCACCACGCACCACCCCGACGTCCCACCCCGGGACACCACGAAGGAGATCACCATGACGACCACACGCACCCGTCTCGCAACGGCGCTGTGCGCCAGCCTCGCCCTGACCGTCACCGGATGCGCCCAGACCGGCTCCTCCTCCTCGGAGGGCGGCGGGGACTTCCCGACCAAGCCGATCGAGCTGATCGTCGGCTACGACGCCGGCGGGCCCACCGACACCGGAGCACGGCTCCTGGCCACCGAGCTCGAGGACAAGCTCGACGCCACCATCACCGTGGTCAACGAGCCCGCCGCCAACTCCCAGGTCGCCTACACCACCGTCGCCCAGGCCGAGCCGGACGGCTACACCATGGGGACCATCAACTTCCCCAGCGCCATCATCACGACGCTCGACGAGTCACGGCAGGCCTCCTACACCCGCGAGGACTTCGCACCGGTCGCGCTGCAGGTCGTCGACCCCACCGCGCTGGCCGTGCCCGCGGACAGCCCGATCGACACCCCGCAGGACCTCGTCGAGGCCGCCCTGGCCGACCCCGGCGCCCTGCAGGCCACGACCTCCGGGGTCGGGAGCAACGAGCACTTCGCGCTCGCCCGGCTGCAGGAGGTCGCCGACGCCGAGATCGCACCGATCCACTTCGCCGACGGAAGCACCGCCGCCACCACGGCGTTCCTGGGTGGCAACGCTGACATCCTCCTCGCCAACGTCGGCGACATGCTCCCGCTGCTGAAGGCGGGCCAGGTCAAGGTCGTCGGTGTGATGGCCCAGGAGCGCTCGCCGTTCCTGGAGGACGTCCCCACCTTCGAGGAGGCGGGCTACGAGGTGGACATCTCCTCCAGCCGCGGCCTGGCGTTCCCCTCGGGAACCCCCGACGAGATCATCGAGCAGGTCTCCACCGCCACCGGCGAGATCATGGCCGACCCGGCCTTCGAGGAGAAGATGACCGCCCAGGGCCTCGCTCCGAACTACCTGGACGCCGAGGCGTACGCGCAGTACTGGGACGAGACCGAGCAGGTCTTCAGCGAGCTGCTGCCGCTGGTGCAGGAGGGCCGGTCGTGACGAGCTCCCTCGACCAGGCCGACCGGGTGCACCCCGGCGCGGCCTCACCGGCACAGCAGTGGTCGCGCCCGACCGAGGAGCAGCGCACCCGCCTCGGGGCGTTGCCGACCGCCAACATCGCCGACGCCATGCAGCGCCTCGGTGCCATGGACACCCGCATCAAGCCCGTCTGGGACGGCGCCGGCCTCGTCGGCGCCGCCTACACGGTGTGGACCAGGCCCGGTGACAACGCCGGGATCCACGAGGCGCTGCGGCACGCACGACCCGGTGACGTGCTCGTCATCAACGGTGGCGGCGACGAGTCCCGCGCCCTGATCGGCGAGCTCATCGGGGGCCGAGCCAAGAGCCGGGGTGTCGTCGGGTTCGTCATCGACGGCGCGGTCCGCGACGCGCCCGGCCTGGCCGAGTACGACATGCCCGTCTTCGCGCGCGCACTCACACCCGCCGGCCCCTACAAGGACGGGCCCTACGTGGTCGCCGCACCGACAGCCGTCGGGGGCGTCGTCGTCAACCCCGGAGACGTCGTCGTGGGTGACGCCGACGGCGTCGTCGTGGTGCCCCTCGCGCTGGCCGACGTCGTCGGCGACCTCGCCCAGGCCAAGCACGACGACGAGCTCCGCAAGCGGCACCAGATCGACGCCGACATCGCCGCAGCCGAGCACCACGCGGCCAAGGTCGGCTGAGGAGATGACACCGACCAACCCCGACTCGACCATCGTCGCCGGCTACGCGGCCACCGAGCTCGGCCGCCTCGTGCTCGAGGCAGCCGTCCACGAGGCGCAGGTGCGCGGAGCACGGCTGATCCTGGTGAACTCCGCGACCGGCGGCGCCTACGCCGACCGCGGTCTCGCCTCGAGCGCCGACCTCGACGCCGCCGAGGCCCACGCCCGATCCGCCGGGATCGCGGTGGAGGTACGTCAGGTCAACGACGCGCTCGCCGTCGCCGAGACGTTGCTCGCCGAGGTCGTCCGCACCGGCGCGGACCTGCTGATCATCGGCGTGCGGTCCCGGTCGCGCACGGGGAAGTTCCTCCTCGGCAGCACCGCTCAGACCGTGCTGCTGCGTGCCCCCTGCAACGTGCTGGCCGTCAAGCTCCACGACCACACCTGAGG
>JBASAN010000213.1:0-5904 GCA_049650625.1 Ornithinimicrobium sp. | reverse complement strand
TGATCCCGATCCTCAGGGTCAGTTTGGTCCACTCGATCGTCGCCTGGGTGATGCACGCAATCGGCACGGCCCACAAGACAGCGACCCACCAGGACAGGTTCACCGCGAGGACCAAGGTCAAGGCTCCGACAATGACCAGCTCGGCACACAGATACCAGAACCTGAGGGTCCACAAACCTAGGGATCCGTCCCGCACCAGGCGACAGACGCGTTCGGTAGTAAGGGGATCAGTCGCATCCAGGACCTCCACGGCTCCTCGCGATGAACTCACCAATAGCTCCTCTGTAGTAGACCAGAGTGAATTTCATCATGAGTCGCGCACGGTCGTGTGCGCGAAGAATGGAGGCACGCCGCCTCAGGCAGTGCTGGTCCCCTCGCTCAGATATCACCACTTACGAGGTAAACGTTGCGGCCGTAGGGTTTTCACTCCCAGGGGTCACAACGCGGACCACAGAGTGCTCTCGCCGTGCCTACGTAAATCGGAACGAAAAATTTACCTAACGCGTGACTGTTCGCAAGAATCTTCGTTCCCGTTGTGCTCGAGTCCGATTTACTGAAGCCCTGCGCAACCCAAGACAGCCGGGTGGCAAACGCTAGTTCAGGTCGTCCCCCGAGACGAACGTGTAGCCGAGGCCCTCGACGCCGTCCACAATCTGGGAGAGCTCATCCGGGCCCAGGGTCACATCGAACGAGAAACTGGCGAGCGACTCGCGGACGCTGAGGTTCGCCCGCGCCGCTGACACCAGGTCATCGGGGTCCCGCTTGACCTGACGGCCTGGAGCACCACCCTCGAGACCGCCCAGGTTCTCAGGCACCACGCTCTGCCCGTAGAGGTCGTGCACGCGGTAGGGGAAGAACTGTTTGCGCCCGTGGTCCAGACGGACTTGGTCGCCGCTGAGCTGACCCGCGAAGTACCACGACCGTTCGTAGCGACCCTCGTAGACCTCGCTCATCGCCCGGTACGCGTTCGGTGACGCCGTGTCCAGCGGCGTCTCGAAGAGTTCCGGCGCGCTCAACCCTGCATCTCGGAAGGCGCTCCGCCCCATCTCGAGTCGCCGGACCCAGTCGTCGACCGCGTCACGACCGACCGGACCGGTCCCTACGACCTGGGACTCGTCGTCACACGGCTGGATCTCGAACGGCCGCTCAGAGGTCGCACTGCACTGCGCTCGGTAGAACTCGGCATCCAGGCCCGACGTCCCGTCGTAGGGGTTCGCCAGTTGAACGTACTGATGGGTCGTCCCGTGCTGGACCATCGCTGCCTCGCGACCCTCCAGAGATTTCAGCAGGCTGAGCAGTCTCGGGGGATCGGACAGCGTGCTCGCCCGCTGTTCGAAGGCCTGGCCCTCTCCGGTCGCCCGGACGTCGATCGGGGTCACGGCGACCTGGAAGGGGATGCCCCGGCGCAGGAGGTAGTCCGCTACCTCCTGCAAGGCGTCAGGATCGGTGGTCGGGCTGACGCCCGTCAGCCGCACGGCGGCCTGCTGGACCGGCTCGGTCTCAGCGCTGAGGAGGTCGTAGTAGAGGTCGGCGAAGGCGAGGTATCGATCCGTGTCCGCGACGGCGTTCAGCGGGACCTCACCGACGTAGGTCAGGCCGCCTGAACGGACCGCCCAGGGCCGTGGGTCCACCTCGCGGGTGGTGGCCAGCACTTCGACCTGCCCCACCGCGGTGATCTCCGGCACCCGAATCGGCCCTGCTCCGCCGTCCCGCGACAGCTCCTGCCTGCGGTAGCTGACCCCGGTGATGACGTCGTCCCCGGTGTCTGCGGACTGGCCCGGGTCCCAGCCGTACTCGTCCTCGAACCGTGCGGCCAGCTTCGGATCGGTGGCGCCGACGTCGCTGATGTTCGCGCCCGCCCATAGGACCGGGGTGTCACTGTCGAGAAGGTCGGCATAGAAGGTTCGCGGCAGGACCTGGGTCTCGCTCGTGCCGACGTAGACCACCGCGTCGAAGTCGTCCATCCGTCCGGCGGTGTAGTCGGCCATGGGTTCGGTCTGCACCGCGCCGAAGTGGCTGGCCAGGTTGCTCGCCTCGATCCC
The DNA here is from genome assembly GCA_049650625.1 of Ornithinimicrobium sp. Taxonomy (GTDB): domain Bacteria; phylum Actinomycetota; class Actinomycetes; order Actinomycetales; family Dermatophilaceae; genus Ornithinicoccus. Next base: position 3,862 of record JBASAN010000213.1, on the reverse strand, counting down.
ATCGAGCTCGGCCTCCGATGGAGTGTCGCCGTAACCCACGGTGTCGTAGAGCACCAGCGTGCTCGCTCCCCCCGGACGCCCCCAGGCCGGCTCGACCCTCTCTCGTGCTTGGTCGCGACTGGAGGACCTGTAGTTGTTCAGCTCCTCCAGCACCGGGTCCGCCTCGTTCGCTGGGCGCACCGGCCACCCGACCAGGGCAACCCACGCCAGGGTTGTCGTGACCACCACCAAGGTCGCCCAGAACACCAACTGCAGTCGCCCGAGCCGCAATCCCATCACCTCAGCCGTCAACCCGTTGCGCCCCAGGGCACATCACCCGATCGGCACCTTTCAGGACGTTCGTAGCCGAGCCGAAACCGGATTGGCACGGCAGCATCGCCCCGGGCCAGTAGGCTCCTGCCCCATGGCGGATATGTTCGATGGCTACCCCCTGGCACCACACATGCATGACGAGATGTTCGAAGCGGGTCTTGAGGAGGCCCCCGAAGGACCGGCGGTGCGAACGGCATACCAGAACCTGTCGCGGGCCTTCGAGGACGTCAGCGCCGAGGACCTGCAGTCCCGCGCGGACTACCTGTCGAGCAACTACAGCGACCAGGGCGTGACCTTCGACATCGGCGGCGAGGAGCGACCCTTCCCCCTCGACATCGTGCCGCGGATCATCGACGCCAAGGCGTGGTCGCAGGTCGAGGCCGGCGTCGCGCAGCGCGTCGCGGTGCTCGAGCGGCTGTTGGACGATGTCTACGGCGAGGGTGAGGTCTTCGCGGACAACATCGTGCCCAAGCATGTGGTCACCTCTTCCAGCCACTTCCACCGGGCCGCTTCCGGCATCACCCCGCTGAACGGCGTCCGGATCCACGTGTCCGGGATTGACCTGATCCGGGACGGCCAGGGTGACTTCCGGGTGCTGGAGGACAACGTCCGCATCCCCTCCGGTGTCTCCTACGTGCTGACCAACCGACGGGCGATGAGCCAGACGCTGCCCGAGGTCGTGGGCACCCACCGCCTCCGCCCGGTCGCGGCCTACCCGCAGAAGCTGTTGGCGGCGTTGAAGGCGGCCGGTCCCAGTGGTGTGGCGGACCCGACCGTCGTCGTGCTGACCCCCGGACCGTACAACTCCGCATACTTCGAGCACTCGCTGCTGGCCCGTCTGATGGGATGCCGTCTGGTCGAGGGTCGTGACCTGGTGGCCCAAGCCGGTCGGGTGATGATCCGCACCACGCACGGGCTGCACCCCGTGCACGTCATCTACCGCAGGGTGGACGACGACTTCCTGGACCCGATGCACTTCCGGTCCGACTCCACACTGGGTTGCCCCGGACTGCTCAACGCGGCCCGCTCGGGCAACGTCACCATCGCCAACGCGGTGGGTAACGGTGTGGTCGACGACAAGCTGATCTACACCTACATGCCCGACATCATTCGGTACTTCCTGAACGAGGAGCCGATCCTGCCCAACGTCGACACCTGGCGGTTGGAGGACCCCACGCACCGCGAAGAGGTCATGGACCGTCTTGAGGAGTTGGTGGTCAAGCCGGTCGACGGTGCGGGCGGCAAGGGCATCGTGATCGGTCCTGCGGCCACGCCGGCTGAGCTGGAGACCCTGCGCAAGACGGTGTTGGCCTCACCTCGCGGATGGATCGCCCAGCCGGTGGTGCAGCTGTCGACGGTGCCGACCATGATCGGGGACCACATGCGCCCTCGGCACGTGGACCTGCGCCCCTTCGCCATCAACGACGGCAACAAGGTATGGGTGTTGCCCGGGGGATTGACGCGGGTGGCGCTGGGCGAGGGCGAGCTGATCGTCAACTCGAGCCGCGGCGGCGGATCCAAGGACACCTGGGTGTTGGCCGGCGACGGCATGCGCCAACGGCTGGCTCCCCGCCCCCGCCCGGTGGAGCACGCCTCCGACCCGCAGGTCCGGCTGCAGGAGTCGATCGCCTCCAGCAGTCAGAGCGAGCAGGAGCAGCAACAGCAACAGCAACCAGACGAACCGGAGGCCGAAGCCCCGGCGCCATCCGCGTCGCAGACTCAGGAGGACCCCTCGTGCTGAGCCGAATCGCCGAGTCCCTGTTCTGGATCGGCCGCTACCTGGAACGGGCCGAGGACACCTCACGCCTGTTGGACGTGCATGTGCAGCTGCTCCTCGAAGACCCCGTGGTCGACGAGGAGACCGCTTCGCGCGCCTTGTTGGCGGTCATGGGCGTCGACGGCGAGGGTCAGGCGGACCAAGCCTCGGTCATGCGCCTGCTCGCCTGGGACCCCCAGTCGCCGGCGTCGATGGTCTCCACCTTCTGGGGAGCCCGAGAGAGCGCCCGCCGATCTCGGGAGACGGTCTCCACCGAGATGTGGGAGGCCATCAACACCACGTGGAACATCCTGCAGCGTGGTCACATCCAACGGGCCCGCCCCGCCCAGGCCTGCCAGACCGTCCGCGAGCGCTGTGCGGTGATCTCTGGCATCGCCGACTCGACGATGAGCCACGACCAAGGGTGGCAGTTCCTGGTGTTGGGGCGCAGCCTGGAGCGGATCGACATGACCGCTCGGATGATCGAGGCTGCGGCCTACAACGCCGAGTCACCGCAGGCCTGGCTGACCACCCTGCGAGCCTGCGGCGCGCACCATGCCTTCGTGCGGACCTACGGCGGCGCTGACTCCGACCGGGCAGCGGCGGAGTTCCTGCTGCTGGACCGGCTGTTCCCTCGGTCGTTGCTGTTCTCGCTGAACCGCGCCGAGTCGGCGCTGGTCAACCTCGACGTCGGCGAGCGTCGCGCCGGTTTCACCGGAGATGCCATGCGGCTGATCGGTCGCGCCCGAGCAGAATTGGAGTATCAGCCCTTGACCGAGATTCTCAGCGACCTCCCCGGACGGATGACCGCGTTACAGCGGACCTGTAGCGACGCGAACGACGCGGTGGCCCAGCGGTACTTCGAAGGCGCCGGTTCGGTGACATGGCACGCGGGGGTGAGGTGAACTCATGATGTTGCGCATCGTTCACAAGACCGGCTACGAGTACGCCGGGGCGGCGAGCGCCTCCTACAACGAGGCCCGCATGACGCCGCGTTCGACCCTGCACCAGCAGGTGCTGCATACCAGGATGGACATCAGCCCCTCCGCGTGGACACACACCTACAACGACTACTGGGGCACCACGGTGACCGCCTTCGAGGTCCACGACCGCCACGAGTCGCTGATGGTCACCTCCGCTGCGACGATCGACGTGCAACGACCTGTCATCGAGGGCGAGCGCTGGTCCTGGGAGCACATGCACTCACCGGAGGTCGCGGCCGAGCACAGCGAGTACCTTCAGATGAGCGACCAGGTCCGGCCCCCCGAGGACCTGCTTGCCCGGGTGCACGAGATCGCCGACGCTTCGGCCACGCCCCGCGACTGCGCCGAGGCAGTGATCGAGCTGATCCACACCGAGATCAACTACGTCTCCGGCTCGACAGGAGTGCACACTCGGGCCGCGCAGTCGTGGGAGGGCCGCAAAGGCGTGTGCCAGGACATGGCCAACCTCACGATCGGCTGCCTGCGCTCGGTCGGCATACCCACCTGCTACGTCTCGGGCTACCTGATGCCGCCCAAGGAGCCGGAGATCGGGACGACCTACCGCGGCCAGTCGCACGCCTGGATCCGCTACTGGGACGGGTTGTGGGTCGGCGCCGACCCGACCAACGCGATCCAGCCGGGCAACCGGCACGTCGAGGTCGCCCAGGGTCGGCAGTACGGCGATGTGCCGCCGCTGCGCGGGATCTTCACCGGGTCGGGGACCTCGAAGATGTTCGTCGAGGTCGAGCTCACCCGGATGGCCTGACCCCCTCTTTTCCGCCACCCCCAGCCAGAAAGCCCGACTTCGAGC
>JBASAN010000212.1:0-9071 GCA_049650625.1 Ornithinimicrobium sp. | reverse complement strand
CCCCGAGCGTATGCCGACCCGACCCTGACCTCGTCCGCCGAAAGGACGCCCCGACGGCCTCGAAGTCGCGACCAAAGTAGGGGGCAGGTCGCTACCTGAGGCCGATGTCCGAAGGGTCGTCGCAGAGCAGAGTGGTCCTCATGATCACCACTACGAACCTGACGAAGCGGTACAAGGACTTCGTCGCCGTCGACGACGTGACCTTCACGGCGCAGCCCGGCCGGGTCACCGGCTTCCTGGGCCCTAACGGTGCGGGCAAGTCGACCACCATGCGCATCCTGACCGGCCTGACCCCGGCCACCTCGGGCAAGGCGACAATCCTCGGCCAGCCCTTTGCCTCCCTGACCAACCCGGGACGCCATGTCGGCGTGCTCCTCGACGCCTCGGCACAGCACGGTGGCCGCACGGGCCGGGAGACCCTCACCCTGTCCGCCTTGACCCAGGGGCTGGCCTCGGCTCGAGTCGACCGCATGCTCGACGTGGTCGGGTTGTCCAAGAAGGAGTCGGGCCGTCGAGTCAAGGACTACTCCCTGGGTATGCGGCAACGCCTGGGGATCGCAGCCGCACTGATCGGGGACCCGGAGGTGCTGATGCTGGATGAGCCTGCGAACGGTCTGGATCCGGCCGGCATCCGCTGGATGCGGGACCTGCTGGGCGGGTTCGCCGACGAGGGTGGCACCGTGCTGCTGTCCTCGCACCTGCTCAACGAGATCGAGCGCATCGCCGACGACATCGTCGTGATCGGTCACGGCCGGATCGTGGCGCAAGGCACGACCGAGGATCTGCTCCGCCCCTCAGGTGCCTTCGTGAAGAGCACCGATGACGCTGCGCTGGCCCAGGCCCTGCGTGAGCAGCAGATCGACACCGAGCAGATCGAGAACGGTCTGCGGACCGCGGCCGAACCCGAGCAGATCGGTGTCGTCGCGGCCGCTCGACAGATCGCGCTGGTCGAGCTGCGCGCCGCGGACAACCGCGGTCTCGAAGAGATGTTCCTAACCCTGACCAGTGACGATGCCCGTGTGGAGGCTGCAGCATGACCGTGACCCAACATCCGACCCGGGACACCGAGGACGCCCGGAAGCAGAGCACCCGCCGCGGCCGCGAAGGGACTTCGATCCCGCAGGACGGGCCACGACACCGCGACCCGATCGCGCCGGTCCCGTTCAGCCGCGTGGTGCGCGTCGAGACGCGTAAGCAGCTCGACACGGTCGCCGGCCGCTGGTTTCTGGTCGGCATCGCCGCCGTCACCGCCCTCGTGTTCGCGATCATGCTGTTCGTCAACGGCGGCGACCACCCCTGGATGCAGTACCTGGGTGGAGCGACGACGCCGCTGTCCGTCCTGCTGCCGATCATCGGCATCATGGCCGCCACCTCCGAATGGTCCCAGCGCACCGCGATGACCACCTTCACGTTGGAGCCCCGCCGCGGGCGTCCCGTCGCGGCGAAGATCCTCAGCTCGCTGTTCCTGGGTGTCGTGCTCTTCGCCGTGGCGGTCGCCTTGTCCGCGATCGTGCACCAGATCGCGATCACCGGCCGCGGCATCGAGGGCGACTGGACCATCGCGTGGTGGACCATCGGTGGGGCCGCGATCGTGCTGTTGGTCAGCATGCTCCAAGGCTCGGCCTTCGGCCTGGCTCTGCTCAACACTCCCGCGGCGATCGTGGCCTTCTTCGCCGTTCCGATCGCCGTCAGCGGGCTGAGCGTGCTCCTGCCATCCTGGGACACCTTCTTCTCGTGGGTCGATCTCAACCGGACGATGGGGCCGTTGTTCGTTGGCACGGCCCCGACCGGCACGCAATGGACCCACATCGGGGTTGCGGTCGCTATCTGGGTGGCCCTGCCCATGGCGATCGGAGTGTGGCGGGTGGTGCACCGCGAGGTGAAGTAGCCCGCCCAGCAGGAGGGCACCATCGGCGAGACCGCGAATCAGGGGATGAGCGGTCTCGCCGATGTGTGTTTGGCGGGCGTGTCGGCATACTCTGGGGCCTGCTGTGCGCCTGCACGCAAGCTTCCGGACGTGACTTCCGGAGACGCACCACCGCATCACACACGGAGGCAACACCGATGGCCAAGACCAGGATCGGCGTTGCGGGGTGCACGATGGCGGGGATCCTGGTCCTCAGTGCCTGCAACGCGGGGGGCAGTGAGGACCCGAGCGCGAACAGCGACGGCGGCTCTGGGGCGCAGGCGATCACGATCGGTCTGGTGGCCGAGCCGCCCAGTCTGGACTTCACCACGACCGACGGTGCGGCCATCCCGCAGGCGCTGCTCTACAACGTCTACGAGACCCTGCTCAAGGTGGACAGTGCTGATGGCGAGATCGTCCCGGCGCTGGCCCGTGACTACGAGGTCAGCGACGACGGGCTGACCTACACCTTCACGCTGGTGGAGGACGCGACGTTCAGCAACGGTGCCGAGTTCACCGCGCAGGACGCGGTCTTCTCCATCGAGCGGGTCCTGTCCGAGGAGTGGACGGTGTCGCTGAAGGCGCAGATGGATCCGGTGGAGTCGGTCGAGGCGACCGGCGACTACGAGCTCACCGTCACGCTGAGCCAGCCCGACAACTCGTGGCTCTACGCCATGACTACCTCGGTCGGGGCGATGTTCGACACCGACGGCGTGGACGACCTGGCGGAGTCCCCGATCGGCACCGGACCGTACGTGTTCGACTCCTGGGACCGCGGCACCTCCCTCACCCTGAAGCGCAACGACGACTACTGGGGCGAGGAGCCCTACTTCGGTGAGGTCACACTGGCGTACTTCGCCGACGGCAACGCCATGAACAGCGCCATGTTGACCGATCAGATCGACGTCATCGGCACCCTCCAGGCGCCGGAGTCGCTGTCCGAGTTCGAAGGCGAGGACTACCAGGTCATCGAGGGCACCACCAACGGTGAGGTCGTGCTGTCCTTCAACAACGAAGAGGGGCCCTTCGAGACGCTTGAGGTGCGCCAGGCAGCCCGCTACGCCATCGACCACCAGACCCTGGTGGACACCTGCTGGGCCGGTCGCGGAGAGCTCATCGGGTCCATGGTGCCGCCCACCGACCCGTGGTACGAGGACCGCACCGGTGACTACCCCTTCGACCCCGACCAGGCCCGCCAGCTGCTCGAGGAAGCCGACGCCACCGACGTGGCGATCCGGCTCCGACTGCCCACCCTGCCGTATGCGGTGGCCTGCGGAACCGTCGTGGAGTCGATGCTGGAGGACGTCGGCTTCGACGTGACCATCGACGAGCTGGACTTCCCGACCTGGCTCAGCGACGTCTTCACCGCGCACGACTACGACGCCTCGATCATTGCCCACGTCGAGCCGCGTGACATGCGCACCGTGTTCGGCAACCCGAACTACTACACCGGCTACGGCACGGGGGAGATCACCGCGCTGCTCGACGAGGCGGACGCGGGCACACCCGAGGTGCAGGTCGAGAAGATGAAGGAAGCCGCCCGGCTGCTCTCCGAGGATGCCGCCGCAGACTTCCTGTTCCTGCTGCCCAACCTGATCGTGGCCGACCCGGACATCACGGGCCTGCCGGAGAACGCGGTCAGCACCTCCTTCGACCTGTCCGCGCTGGCCCGAGAGTGAGGACCGGGCTGCTCCTCTGAGCCGTCCGTCCATGCCATGGTCCTGCAGTTGGCGCGGCGCTTCGGCGTGCTGCTGATCAGCGTTGCGGTCAGCACTGTCGTGGTGTTCGGCTTCATGCAGGTGCTGCCCGGCGACCCGGCCCGCGTCGCCCTGGGGGTCAACGCCTCGGACGAAGCGGTCGCGCGGATGACGACGCAGTACGGGCTCGACCGGCCGCTGGTGGTGCAGTACCTCGACTGGGTCGGCGGCATGCTCCGCCTCGACCCCGGTATCGAGTACATCTCCAAGGCGGCGATCGGGCCGCAGATCGCCGACCGGTTGCTGGTGACGGCGTGGCTCGTCGGTGCAGCCATGCTGCTGGCCGTGGTGGTGGCGGTGCCGGTCGGCACCTGGATGGCCCTTCGGCACCGACACGTCGACGGGGTGGTCCTGTCCGGACTCTCCCAGGTGGGCGTGGCGGTGCCCGCATTCCTGGCGGGCATACTCCTGATCTCAGTGTTCGCCGTGCGGCTCGGTTGGCTGCCCTCCGGGGGGTGGGTGGTGCCGGCGCAGGACCCGGTGCAGTTCCTTCGTCGGTTGATCCTTCCCTCGATCTCCCTGGCTTTGGTGCAAGGCTCAGTGCTGGCCCGCTACGTGCGGTCGGCCGTGCTGGACGAGCTGCACCAGGACTACCTCCGCACGGCGCAGGCCAAAGGGTTACGGCCCAGCCAGGCCGTCTTCCGGCACACCCTGCGCAACGCTGCCGTCCCCGTGGTCACCGTGCTCGGGCTCCAGCTCGCGGGGCTCCTGATCGGCGCGGTCGTGGTGGAGCGCGTGTTCGTGATCCCGGGACTCGGCTCCCTCCTGCTGGACTCCGTGCGGGAACGGGAGCTGCTGACCGTGCAGACCGTGGTCATGGTGTTGGTCCTCGCGGTGCTGGTCATCAACTTCGTCGTCGATGCGCTGTACGTCGCGATCGACCCCCGACTCCGGGCGGGGGTTCGGGCGTGAGTGAGTTGTCGGCACCGATCGTCGACAGCGCCTCGTGGAGCCGTCGACTGAACCCTCCGCTCGTCATCGGCGCCCTCCTGGTCGCCCTCGTCGTCTCGATGGCGCTGGTGTCGTTTGTCTGGACGCCGCACCCACCGATGAAGGTTCTGGCCACGGAGGCCTACCAACGGCCTAACGCCGAGTTCTGGCTGGGCACCGACCGTTTCCGCCGGGACGTCTTCACCCAGATCCTGCTCGGCTCGCGCACGGCGCTGTACGTCGGCATCGTCTCGGTCGGGCTGGCCGCCATCGTGGGTGTGCCCTTGGGGATTGCGGCGGCCATGGCGCCGAACGTGCTCGGGCAGCTCATCATGCGCGGCAACGACATCCTGTTGGCGTTCCCGGCGCTGCTGCTGGCCATCATGTTCGCCGCGCTCTACGGCGGATCGACGTTGGTCGCGATGATCGCCATCGGCATCGCCACTGTGCCCTCCTTCGCGCGGATCACGCGCTCCGGTGCGTTGGGAGTGCTCAGCAGCGAGTACGTGATGGCAGCCCGCGCGGCTGGTCGGGGACCTCTGGCCATCGCTAGCCGCCACGTGCTGCCCAACGTCGCCGGGTTGATCATCGTGCAGGCCTCGGTGTCGTTCGCGATCGCGATCCTGGCCGAGGCGGCGCTGGCCTACCTGGGCCTGGGCACGCCCACCGGGCAGCCCTCCTGGGGTCGGATGCTCTTTGAGGCGCAGTCGACGCTTCGGTCCTCGCCCCACCTCGCCTTGATCCCCGGGGCCGCGATCGCGCTCGCGGTGTTGGGCTTCAACCTCCTCGGCGACGGGCTGCGCGACGCCTTGGATCCGAAGCTGGCCGACCGATGAGCGATGACGTCCTGACCGTCTCCAGGCTCGGGGTGGCCACGGCGCAGACCGAGCTGCTGCGAGACGTGACGTTCTCGATCGCCCGAGGCGAGCGAGTAGGTCTCATCGGTGAGTCCGGATCGGGGAAGTCCCTGACGGCGCTGTCGATCATGGGGCTGCTCGGCGATGGGCTCACGGCCAGCGGCGACGTGCGCCTGGGCGGGCACGAGGGGAGCCTGCTGGAGAAGACCTCGGCTCAGCTGGCCTCCGTGCGCGGGGACGACATGACCATGGTCTTCCAGGAGCCGATGACGGCCCTCAACCCGACCATGCGGGTCGGCACGCAGGTGAGCGAAGTGATCCGACTTCATCGCCGATCCGTCGGTCGAGCCCAGGCCCGGGCCCGCGCCGTCGAGGTCCTGGGACACGTCGGGCTCGATGACCCCGCCGCCACCGCAAGGGCCTATCCGCATCAGCTGTCCGGTGGTCAACGGCAGCGCGTGGTGGTGGCGATCGCGCTCGCGAACGACCCGCTGCTCCTGCTGTGCGATGAACCGACCACCGCGCTGGACGTCACGGTGCAGGCCACGGTGCTGGACGTGATCGTGTCCGGGGTCGAAGCCCGAGATGCGGCCCTGTTGTTCATCACCCACGACCTGGCTGTGGTCGCGCAGGTCTGTGAACGGGTCCTGGTGATGTACGGCGGGCGCATCGTCGAGGCCGGCCCGGTGGCGCAGGTGTTCGCCGACCCGCGCCATCGCTATACCCAAGGCTTGTTGGCATCGAGCGACCTCGGAGCCGTGCCGGACGGCAGCCCCCTGCCCACCATCGAGGGCACCGTGCCCGCGGCGGGTCGCTTCCCGGCCGGGTGTGTCTTCCGCAACCGGTGCGCCCACGCCAGCGAAGCCTGCGAGCGCCAGCCCGAGTGGTCGGTGCGCGGTCCGCACCCGGCCGGCGACGCGGCATACGGCTTCGCCTGTGTGCACCCGGCCGGGAAGGGTGCCGACGATGACTGAGCCCACCCCGGCCATCTCCGTGCGGGCGGTCAGCCGAGACTTCCACCGGTCACGCACCTCGCTGCGTGAGCCCGGCGCGGTCGTCCGCGCGGTCCAGGACGTGAGCGTCGACGTTGCGGTGGGTGAACGGTTCGGGATCGTGGGAGAGTCCGGATCGGGCAAGTCGACGTTGCTGCGGATGATGTGCGCGCTCGACCAGCCGACCGAGGGCGCCATCGAGGTCATGGGCCGTCCCGTTGTGGGCCAGTCCTGGCGTGACCTGCGGTGGTTGCGGGCGCAGCTGCAGGTCGTCTTCCAGGACCCGATGAGCTCGATGGACCCTCGGATGAAGATCGGTGACATCATCGCCGAGCCGCTGGTGGCCCTGGGCATCGGCGATCGAGCCTCGCGCCGAGCTCGGGTGGAGGAGCTACTGGAAGCGGTCGGTATGTCGACCGAGGCCGCTCCTGGCTATGCGCACCAGTTCTCCGGAGGACAGCGCCAGCGCATCTCCATCGCGCGTGCATTGGCGCCGTCCCCGGCGATCCTGGTGGCCGACGAGCCGGTCAGCGCGCTTGACGTCTCGGTGCGTGCTCAGGTGTTGAACCTGCTCGACGACGTGGTGGGGGGCTTGGACCTCACGCTCGTCTTCGTCAGCCACGACCTGTCGGTGGTGCGGCATGTATGCGAGCGAGTGGCTGTGATGAAGAGCGGGGAGTTCGTCGAGGTCGCCCCCACCGAGCAGCTTTTCAGCGACCCTCAGCATCCGTACACGCAACAACTCCTCGCGGCGATTCCTACTCTCAACCCCTGACCCCCTGACCGAGGTGCGCGCTTCTGCATGGTGCCGAGGCGCAGAGTGCGAGCACAGCGGTCATCGGCCCCGCGCATACCCATGGCGGATCGACACGGCTGGGCTCGGCCCGGGGTCAGTCGGTGTCGGCGTATGCAGCGTCCCTGCTGCCGACGTGCCTCGCCGATGCGAGATGACCACCAAGGTAGCCACCGACTCCCGCGACCGCAGCGCCCGCCACGGCCAGGCCCGCTCCGGCGCTGTGACTGCCACGTCGGCGAGCAATCCACGAGGCGGCGTAGATGCCGGCGGCGAGCCCGTTGGTGGCCGCATGCACCAGGCCGACCCGCTTGTCGCGTAGCTCCGATCCCGACCATTGCGCCCATCCGGTCCACGCGGTGGGGCCGACCACGAGAAGTCCTGCGCCCACGAGTTTGCGCGCTGAGCTCGCAGATTCCGGCCCGCCGAAAACGTCCAGCACGGTCGCGGAAGTCCAGGAGCCGAGGACGAAGTCGGTCAGCACCGGGTGCACCGCGTGGCCGAGCCAGTCACCGCGCAGCAGGGACCCCCGCAGGCCGGAGCCGAAGAGCGCCTCGATCTCAGGCCCGATCAGGCGCACGGGTCTGTCGAGCACCGAGGCGTCCTCCAGACGCAGGGTCCAGTCCACGAGTGGTGCCGGTGGGTTGATGGAGCTCACGAGGGCCTCCTGGTGGGCCTGACTCTGAAGGGATGATGGGGTGCACCCAATGTGCCCCTCGAGGCGCGCCGGTGCAAGAGAGCCGTGAGAGGCTGCGGCGATGACGACCACTGGGCCCACGAACTCGCTCGTCGACGTGCCCGGCATCCGGGTCGGGCAATATCAGCGGGTGGGCGAGGGGTGGCTCACCGGCACAAGTGTCGTCGTGACCGAGGACGGTGGCGCAGTGGGGGGAGTGGACGTACGAGGGGGCGGCCCGGGCACCCGGGAGACGGATCTGCTCCACCCGCAGAATCTCATCGAGCGTGTCCATGCGGTGTGTCTGTGCGGGGGAAGCGCGTTTGGGCTGGCTGCGGCCGACGGTGTGATGCGTCAGCGGTATGCCGAGGGGGTGGGGTTCGCAATGGGTGGCCCTGGCGACGTGGTGCCGATCGTGCCGGCGGCCGTGATCTTCGACCTCGGCCGTGGTGGGGACTTCGGTGCCTTCCCGGATGCCTCGTTCGGCGAAGCCGCTGCCAACGCAGCCAGCCGCACACCCCCTGTGCTGGGGAACGCCGGGGCGGGCACCGGGGCCAAGGCCGGAGGGCTCAAGGGGGGTGTGGGGTCGGCCAGCGAGGTGCTTCCCGACGGCACCACCATCGCGGCGCTCGTGGTGGTCAACGCGGTCGGGTCTGCGGTCGACGCCGATCGGGGCACCTTTTACGGAGCGCCGGCCCTGACCCCGGAGGACCTCCGAGGTTTAGGTCCCGACGGGCTGCGCGAGGCGATCTACCCCTTGGCGGCGCCGTCCTCGGAGGAGCTCGACGCATCCCGCCGAGTGGCTCTGCGAGCGCCCTTCACGTCCAGAGGGGGCAAGACTCTGGCCACGACCATCGGCGTGATCGCGACCGACGCCACCCTGACCAAAGCTCAGTGCACCCGGCTGGCGGGCAGTGGCCACGACGGAATGGCCCGCGCCCTCGACCCCATCCATACGATGTTCGACGGTGACACTCTCTTCGCGTTGGCCACCGGAGACCGTGAGCCACCGGGCCAGGAGGGATTCCACACGCTGCTCACGGCGGCAGCACATGTAGTCACCCGGGCCATCGTGCGCGGCGTGCTCAGCGCCGACTCCGTGGGCACTCCCGGCGGCTCGTGGCGCAGCTATGCCGAGGCCTTCCCCTCGGTGCTCTCGG
>JBASAN010000211.1:0-3644 GCA_049650625.1 Ornithinimicrobium sp. | reverse complement strand
CAGGATCCGCACCACGCCGGAGGACTTGGTGCCTGAGCCGTAGGAGGACACCGCCATCCAGTCCATCTCCGCCGATCCCGGCAGTGCCCGCATCAGGTCGGCCATCACCACGACCGCACCCTTGAGCACGCCGACCAGCAGCACGTTCTTGTCCTGGTAGTCACGCCAGATCTCTTGACCGAGCTCCCCCAAGCGGTCCTGGATCTGCTCTTGCGTGAGGAGCACCTTCTCCAGGTCGGGGCCCATCTGCTCAGCGTCCACGTGTGTCCTCCAGGGTTTCGGCGGGTTGGTCCTCCCGTGGCCGTGCTACGGGCATAGGGACAGTTAACTAGGGATGCTCGGTCGGAGCCAGATCCGGTCGTGCTTGCGGTACGCGGAAACCAGCCCCGGCAGGTCCACCGGCCCCTGCCCCCGCCACCGGACCACGAGGTCGTCGAGGGCCCGCAGATGGACGGAGCCCAACGCCCCACGCTGGGCCCCTCCCGCCAGGACCATGGCCTTCAGCAGCCGGATCCGGATCCCGGCGGGGTGGGCCAGCAGGGAGTTCACGGACCACGGCGTCGGCCCCATGGCCGCGTACGCCTCTTGGCTGAGCTGATCCAATGTGTCGGCGTCCACGCGCGCCAGCTCAGCCGAACGCGTCAGGGCCTCGGTCACCCCGGGCCCGAGCTCGGCATCCCAGCGGTCCAGCAGTCGGCGCGCGCGGACCCGGGTGAACCGCGGGTCCTGGTTCTGCGGGTCCTGCCAGGGGGTCAGACCTGCCTCGGCACAGACCTGCTCGGTGACTTCCCGACCCAGTCCGAGGAAGGGACGCACCAGCAGGAGGGGTCCGGAGCGATCGGCCGCGCCCTGGCCCCGTCCACACTGATCCGGGGCCAGGGGGCGCACGGACGGCATACCGGACAACGAACGGGTGCCGGACCCTCGAGCCAAGCCGAGCATCACCTGCTCGGCCTGGTCGTTGCTGGTGTGAGCGACCAGAACGGCCCGGGCCCCGGTCCGCACGGCCACTTCGGACAGCGCGGCGTACCTCGCCTCGCGGGCGGCGTCCTCGATGCCACCGGACGTGCTCCTGACATCCACCGAGACGACCTCCACTGGGTCGATGCCCAGGCTGCGGCAGTGCTCGGCGGCCTGTCCGGCCACCTGGCGCGACCCAGGCTGCAACCGATGGTCCACCACGGCTGCACCCACCGTGCCGCCATGGCGAGGCACCACGAACTGAGCCGCTAGCGCGAGCGCCACCGAGTCGGCCCCGCCACTACACGCGACGAGGACGTGTCTGCCCAGCAGCCCGTGCCCGGAAAGGATGCTACGGACCGCGGAGCGCGCGGCCGCTACGGCTGGTGGTGGTCCGGTCACCGGGGTGAACCCTGTCTGCGCGGTATGCCGGGCGCCGACTCAGCGATGGACCCGCGCGACCCAGGAGGCCGGGTCGGCGATCTCTTTCGCCCTGGGCAGTGCGTCCGGGCTGGACCACACCTGGTTGAACCCTTCGGTGCCGACCTGCTTCACGACGGTCCGGACGAAGACGGCACCGTCGCGGTACTGACGCATTTTGGCTTCCATCCCCAGCAACCGGCGTAGCAGCACATCGACGTTCCCGGCCCCCTGGCGTCGCTTGGTGAACTTCGCCCGGATGTCGGCCACGCTCGGGATGACGGACGGCCCCACCTCGTCCATGATCACATCGGCGTGGCCTTCGAGCAGCGCCATCACGGCGGTGAGGTCAGCCAACTGTGCACGCTGCTCCGGGTCGGCCAACAGCGTGGTGATGTCGGATTCTCCACGCAAGACCGAGGGCAGGCCGGTGATGAGCTGGGTCATCCGCGTGCTGACGTCCTCCGGGTGCGGGACCAACGAGGTGCTCAGCGCCTGCGCTTGGTCGATGATGTGTCCGCGAAGCCATGGCACGGAGGTGAACTGCACCCGGTGGGTCTCCTCGTGCATGCAGACCCACAACCGGAAGTCGGCCGGGTCTACGCCGAGCTCACGCTCGGCGGCCACGATGTTCGGTGCCACCAGAAGCAGGCGCGGCGTCCCCTGGGGAGCAAGATCGTACTGACCCAGCACCTTGGTGCTCACCCACGAGAGCAACCCGGCTACCTCCGCCCCGCTGACCACACCGCCCACGCGACGAGCGAGATCCGAGGAATCGGCCTTGACCTTGGCGCCGGCCGTGCCATGCTCACTGGGGCGCCGGGATAGGACCTCCTCGATCACCGGGCTCATCATCGCCTGCATCGACGCCGCGTTGGCCCGGATCCAGCCTGGACGATCCACCACAAGCGGCGCGGGGGCGTCCTGCGGAGCCGTCATCAACGACGTCTCCCGCACAGGCTCCACCGATGCGGCTGCACTGGCTCGCAGCTGAGCGACGGCGTCCTTGATCTCGATCCGGCTGGCCTTGGGCCCGGCCGGCACGAATCTGCCCGCTGATGACGAGGCGAAGCCCCAGTCCACGACATCACGGCCCGCCGGAACCGCCTGGGCCTGCTCCGCCGGGAGTCCCCGGTCCGTCCTGAAGAGTCTGCTCATGTCTCCAACGTAACCACGACTCGTCTAACAGCCACAGCCAGCAAAGTGTGAGACAAGTTGATCGATCACCGCGCGCGCCTCCACCTCGGCGCCCCCGGACCCCACGTCGTTGACGCTCAGGGCAAAGACCAGGAGTCGTCCGTCCGCAGTCGTCACCGTGCCCGCGAGGGATGTGACCGAGGGCAACGACCCCGTCTTGGCCCGCACCACTCCTCGGCCTTCGGAGGCGACGTCCTGACCGAAACGGTCGGCCAGCGTCCCGCTGTAGCCCGCAATGGGCAGCCCCGTCAGCACGGACTGGAACGCCGGATACCGTCCGCTGGCCCCGCTGACCAGCACGTCGGCGACGAGCCGCATCGGCAGCTGCGTGCCGTCGGAGAGTCCCGAGGTGTCCGCCAGCACTGCGCCGTCGGTGTCCACCCCGTAGAAGTCATCCAAGGTGGAGAGCACCCAGGCGTTAACGGCCGCCTGGTCCGTGTCTTCGCCCGAAGCCACGGCGGCCTGTCGCGCCAGCTGTTCAACCATCGCGTTGTCGCTCGTGGTCAAAGCCAGCGCGAGCACGTCGCGTAGAGGAGCCGACTCCACCTCCGCCAGCACGGCGCCGGGTGAGGGCTGCTGGTCGGACTCGGCGCCCGGGTCAGCGCCCCTGGGCGCCTCGACCCGCTCGATGGCCTCGCTGCCGGACGTTTTCACCTCGACGCCTGCATCGACGAGGGCCCGCTCGAAGGCTCGGGCCGCCGACAGGGCGGGATCACGAGGCGCGGGGTCGTACGGCAACGCCCGGTCCTGCTCCAGGGCCAGCATCGAGATCCGTCCCGCGAAGCCGTTGTCGACCCAGAAGTCGGTCCACGCCGGCGCCACCAGTGAGCCGTCGGCATACGTGGTATCCATCGCGACGTCGATGGGCCCGTTCACCCCTCGTTCGGCGAGAGAGCTCGCGGTGTCTGCCGCGAGATCGGCCAAGCCTGCCCGCCCGGCCGTGGCCGTGGAGCTGCCCGACCCGGTGGCCAGCAGCTGGTCGCCCCCGGCTACGAGCACGACCTGCGCCGGCTCCTCCCCCTCCACGACCCGGGTCGCGAAGGTCGTCTCGGGCGGGAGGACTGCGG
>JBASAN010000210.1:0-7862 GCA_049650625.1 Ornithinimicrobium sp. | reverse complement strand
TACCGGCCCCAGGTCGACCCCTTCCCGTCGAAGGCTGGGGCCGGTAAGCCGACAGCACGCAGTGGCATGGCAGAGGAGGTGCAGCAATGCATCGAGCAGGATGGGCACGCGGCCTGTGGCTCATTCGTGCCCGAGTGGCGGTGTTGTTGGCTTCCTTGGCAGCGGTGGTGTTTGCCACCGTGTCGCTGACCGCCGCCGCTGAGCCTGCCGATATCGGCACCATCGATATCGCCGAGGCGACCTTCGTCCCCAGCGACAACAGTGGCCAGCGACCGGCTTCTGGGCAGGCCGATGACCCTGCCTCTCAGGATCCCGGCCCCGAGGCGACTTCGGTGGAGCACCGCGCCGCCGCTGGGCCCACGGTGCCTGACGTCCCACGGACTTCGGCCGAGCTCTCCGAGGTGCACAAGGGCGAGATCTCGCCGGTGCGTCTGCAGGTGGAGTCGGTCGGGCTGGACGCCCCGCTCGATGCCACGGGTGTCCGAGACGATGGGTTGATGGAGATCCCGGATGATGGCGACCGGGCGGGCTGGTACCGATATGGGGCCAATCCCGGCAACGAGGCCGGATCCGCGGTGTTGGCCGGGCACGTGGACACCGCTGAGGGGCTAGGAGCCATGGCAGCCCTCCGAGAGGTCTCCTTGGGTGCGCTGGTCCAGGTGGAGATGTCCGACGGCTCCATCCTCAGCTACGAGGTGATGGGGCGGGAGACCGTCGCCAAAGACGATCTGCCTTCGGACGACATCTTCGATCGTCATGGGCCGGCGCGGCTGACGATGATCACCTGTGGTGGGCCCTGGCGGGCTTCGGAGTCGAGCTACCGCGACAACGTCGTCGTGGTTGCGACTCCGGTCGACCAGCGGTGAGCGCGCCCTTCCATGGCGACCTCAAAGCTCCAGTCGATACGGTGGGGTTGTGACCGACCGGACGAGCGGCCTCGACATGGACGTGGAGGCCGACCACTCCATCAGCCTTGCCTTCAGTCAAGGCCATCCCACTGCGCTGGCTCAGGCCTACCGCCGGTGGGGAGGTCTAGTCCACGGGCTGGCAGCCAAGGCCGTGGGTCACACCGATGCCGACGACGTAACGCAACAGGTCTTTGTCTCCGCTTGGCAGTCCCGCGCCAGGTATCGCACAGAGCAAGGGCCACTCGGGGCGTGGCTGGTGGGAATCACGCGTCACCGGGTCGCCGACCATTTCGCTCGACGACATATGGGAAACGAGGTGGCGTCGGACCCCAGTGTCCTGGCCGCCAATCTGGACCAGCGCACAGCTCCGAATACCATCACAGCAGATCGCATCGACCAGATGTTGGTGCTCTGGGAGGAGCTGGAGCGGATCGGCGATCCGCAGCGGCGCATCATGGTCTTGGCCTTCTTCGAGGACATGACGCACGCACAGATTGCCGAAGCTCTCGACATCCCGCTAGGCACAGTAAAGAGCTACATCGCGCGCACCTTGCGCCGAATGAGGTCCCGATTGGAGGGTGAGCATGCACGTTGACAGTGACGACCTCGCCCTCGTGGCGATGGGTGAGGGCGAACCCGAGCACCGGGACCACGTCAGTGGCTGCTCCGTCTGCCGCAGTGAGATCGACTCCCTCGCTGCCGTGACGGACATCATGTCGGCCGGGGGACCCGTGCCGGTGGAGGCGCCGGCCTACCTGTGGCCCGCCATCGAGGCCGCCATCCAAGACTTCCCCACTTCCTCGGCGGGTCCGGGCTCGCCGCAACCGGCGACCTCGTCCGGTGCTCGGTCCTTGGACTCCCATCGGCACAGGGGTCGGCTGCGCTCTCGACGCTTCTCCGGAGTGAGTCTTCTCGGTGCTGCTGCTGCGGGCGCTGCTGTGATGTGGATCGGCTCGACCGTGGTGGGCGCAGACTCGACGCAGGATGCCCCCGTCGTTGCGAGCGCCGACCTGGCCCCTCTGGAGAGCAGCGTGACTCCAGGCACCGCCGAGATCGTCGAGCGTGGCGGGCACCGGCTGCTGCGCATCGACGCCGGCTCCTTGCCAACGGTGACCGATGGGTACCTACAGGTGTGGTTGTTGGACGATGACGCCTCGGGCATGGTGGCTCTCGGGTCGTTGACCGAAGGCGGCGAGGAGTTCGAGCTGCCCGACAGCCTGTCGACCGACACGTTCACCACGGTCGATGTCTCGGTGGAGCACTACGACGGCAACCCCGCGCACAGCGGCGAGAGCCTATGGCGTGGGCCATTGACCTCGACCTGAGGCTGTCAGTCGTTCATCCCGGTACCAGCGTCAGTGGCCCTTACTCGTGAGGAGCGCCGCCGGTCGCCACGGGGCGCTGCTCGTCACTGACCCAGTCGCTCCACGACCCGACGTAGACCGCCGGAGGACGTCGATACGGATCGACCACCTCGAGAGCGAGCGCTAGATGAGCCGCTTGCACCCCTGATCCGCAGTACAGAGCCGTCGGCGCGTGAGGGTCGATCCCTTCCTGGGACAACAGCGCCTGTAACGCTTGCGGGTTGAAGCGTCCGTCGGCCGCCAACGCGGACAGCGTGGGGATGTTCACGGCCCCGGGGATATGACCGGCAATGGGGTCCATCGGCTCGACATCACCGCGGTAGCGCTCGGGCGCTCGCGCATCGACCAGTCTGCCGCCGGGTGCGTCGAGGTATGCCGTGAGGTCGTCGGCGGTCGGCGCCTCCCGCCCACCGGGACGCAACTCGACGTCTCCGTCCTTCGGCTCTCCGCCGGGCCCGGAATCGGTCGGGAGTCCGGCTGAGCACCATGCGGCATAGCCCCCGTTGAGGACTCGGACGTTGTCCTTGCCGAAGTACTGCAGCACCCACCACGCCCGCGCCGCCGACAGGGAGGTGGCGCCGTCGTAGGCCACCACAGGACGGTCCATGCGCACTCCAGCGCGTCTGAGGGCCTCGGTGGCGGCATACAGTCTGGGCAAGGGGTGGCGACCCCCCACGCCACTGTCACGGGGGTGGCCCGCCAAGGCGGTCTCCAGGTCGACGAAGGCGGCTCCCGGCACGTGGCCGGCCTCATACTCCGCGCGGTTGCCCTCCACGCCGCGACCGAGCGACCAGCGCACGTCGAGCACCACCGGCCGAGCCTGAGCATCTGGCTGAGCCAGCAAAGCGGCCAGTTCCGAGGGCTCGACCAGGGGCCCACCCACAGGCGCCGGCGGGGCGTGCTCAGGCATCTGCATCCTCCGGGTTCCGCTTGCTCTTCCACGGCGGGGGATCCCCGGCCAGCCACCAGCTCATCCATGAGGTCAAGGTCGGCAGTGCCACGTAGGTCATGACCGGCGTGAGCAACAGCGTGCTGATCAACACTCGCAGCGGCAGCGCGATGCTGTCGGGGAGGGCCATCGACAGCAGCCACGTTGTGAGCAGGCTCAACGGGAAGAAGGCCAGCCAGATGACGGTGCCCTGCTTCCATCGCGGGGGCCCGGAGGGAGGGGGGCGAAGGTCGGCCACGTCTGCGGTGGCGGGCCGGTCGAACCAGCCTTCGATGCCGGTCCGCCGCTCTTCGACACTCTCGCCGACGATGCCCTGTGCCGACTGCAACCACCACCGACGCTGATCCGAGGCCTCCCAGTGGGCGAGCGCTTCGGGACTCTCGAAGCGGTAGAGCATGTGCCACTGGTCTGAGTCGACCCCCGGTCGCACCCATCCCGTGCCCAAGAAGCCGTCGAACCTCTCGGCCAGTGAGGCTCCAGCGTTGATCCAGGCCACCATCCGGTCGGCCTGTTCAGGGTCGATGTGGCGGGTGATGCTCACGGTCACAGAGTTCGGCACGGAACCGACTTTAGGGTGCCTGACCACGCAGCGGGAAAAGGCAGGCTCGCGTGACCTCCAGCGAGTGCGCGAGCACAATAGGCTCATGTGCCGCAACATCCGACAGCTCCATCACTTCGAGCCCCCAGCGACCCCGGAGGAAGTCCGTGCCGCCGCGCTGCAGTACGTGCGCAAGATCGGTGGCAGCGCCACGCCCTCGCAGGCCAACCGGCCGGCCTACGCCGAGGCGGTGGAGCAGATCGCCCGGGCCACCCAACAGATGTTGGACTCCATGGTGTCCCGTGGTGCTCCGCGCGACCGTGAGGTCGAGGCCGCACGAGCCAAAGCCCGCTCGGCCGCGCGGTTCTCCGGGACCCGCTGACCCGATGCCGTCCAGCCCTCCTTCTGCATCGTTGGTGCGCGTGCGCACCATCGCCAACTGGCTGAACCTGTCGACCCTGCTCGGTCTGGGGGTGGCTCGCGCCGGTGGCGCGAGGGTCCGGCGAGGAGCTTTCGGGCTCTATCTCGCCGACCACTACCGGTGGACCTTTCCGGCGGGAGGGGCCTTCACCGTCGGTGACGTCGTGATCACCCGCCACGATTTCGACCGAATGCTTCCGCTGCGCCCGCACCTTCTTGAGCACGAGGAAGCCCACGCCCGCCAGTGGATGGTCTGCCTCGGTATGCCCTTCATCCCCCTGTACGTGGCCTCCATGGGCTGGTCGATGCTGCGTACCGGCGATCGTGCGGCACGCTGTGCGTTCGAGCGGCACGCAGGCCTGACCAAGGGCGGGTACGCCGACGTGCCGGTGAGACCGATAGCGCCCGCTCTGGCGCAGACTGCGCGGCGGGCACGTGCGGCATTGACCGCCCGATGACCGGGCCGTCGGATCGTGCACCCGAACCCGCCAGCGGTGTGGCACAAGGAGAGGCCGTCGTGCCGGTGCCGGGATACCAGGCCAGCGACCGGGAACGGTGGCTGCCCGAGGATCCCGCGATCAAACGCGCGGACCGCGACGACTTCGCCCGCGACCGTGCCCGCGTCGTGCACTCCGCGGGTCTTCGCCGGTTGGCTCTGACCACGCAGGTCGTGCAACCGGGGTCGGACGACTTCGTCCGCAACCGGCTGACCCACTCCCTGGAGGTGGCGCAGATCGGGCGCGAGTTCGGCGCTGCGCTGGGGTGTGCAGCCGACGTGGTCGACGCCGCGTGTTTGGCTCATGACCTCGGGCATCCACCGTTCGGACATCACGGGGAGTCGGTGCTCGACGAGCTCGCGAGCGACATCGGCGGCTTCGAAGGCAACGCCCAGACGCTGCGTGTGCTGACCCGGTTGGAAGCCAAGCGGATGCACCCGGACGGCAGGCCGGCCGGACTGAACCTGACTAGGGCGACGCTGGATGCGGTCGTGAAGTACCCGTGGGGCCGTCAGGACGTGGCGGGGACCGGCAAGTTCGGCTACTACGTCGACGACTCCGAGGTCTTCCAATGGCTCCGGCCCACCAAGGGGGACGCCCACCACGAGGGGAAGGGCGACCCTTACCGAAGGTGCCTGGAGGCCGAGGTCATGGACTGGAGCGACGACGTCGCCTACTGCGTGCACGACGTCGAGGACGGGGTGACCTCCCGCCGGATCGACCTGCGTGCGTTGCGCTCGCCGGCTGAGGCTGGTGCCCTCGTGGAGGTCGCTCAGGAGTGGTACGCCCCGGATCTGGATCAGGCGGCCCTGACCGGAGCTCTGGGACGGCTCCTGTCCTCCGGGTGGATACCGACCGGGCACGACGGCTCCCGCGCCTCACTGGCCGCCCTGAAGGACATGACGAGCCGGCTGATCGGACACTTCGTGCACACCGTGGAGGACGCCACCCGCGAGCGCCACGGCAGCGGCCGACTGACTCGGTATGCCGCGGGCCTAGTCGTGCCTGAGTCCGTGCGGGCCGAGGCGAGCGTGCTCAAGGGGGCGGCAGCGTTCTTCGTGATGATGAGTGACGAACGCCGTGAGGTGATGCAGCGTCAGCGAGAGATCGTGCTCACGCTGTTCTCGGCCTACAGCGATCACCCGGACCGGATGGACCCGATCCACGCTGCCGCCCATCACGAGGCGACCCGGGAGGGTGACCGGGTAGCGGTGTCCCGTTCGGTCATCGACCAAGTGGCCAGCCTGTCGGACACGCGGGCCCATGCGCTGTTCGCCGCGTGGGCCTAGGCCTCGCGCTTCCGACTCAGGACTCGAGCACCTGGCTCAGGTTTCCGGGACGTGGAGCCCCTCGGCTTCGTCACGCTCGGCCCAGTCCAGCAGCGGCGTGATGTCGAAGGGATGGTCGTCGATCTCGGCGTGCAGGTCTGCGACCTGGGCGAAGCGGGCCGGCATCGAGGCCACCGTGAAGTCACCCGGCTCGCAGTCGGCCACCTCGTCCCACCTGAGCGGGGCCGAGACGCGAGCATCGGGGGTGCCTCGCACGGAGTAGGCGCAGGCGATGGTGTGGTCGCGGGCGTTCTGGTTGAAGTCCACGAAAACTGCGGTGGGGTCACGGTCCTTGCGCCACCACGTCGTCGTCGCCTTCTCGGGGCAACGCCTCTCGACCTCACGGGCGAAAGCCAGGGCGGCTCGTCGGACGTCGGTGAAGCCGTGCTCCGGAAGGATGCGCACGTAGGCGTGCAGCCCCGATCCGCCGGTGGTCTTGGGCCAGCCGCGAGCCCCCAGCTCCTCGAGCACCCCGTGAGCGACGGCCGCGACCTCTCGCACGCTGGCGAAGTCGCAGTCGTCGCCGGGGTCGAGGTCGATGCGCCACTCGTCGGGCCGTTCGACATCGGCGCGACGACTGTTCCACGGGTGGAACTCCACCGTGGACATCTGCACGGCCCAGATGACGCTGGCCAGTTCGGTGACGCACAGCTCGTCGGCGGTCCGGTTCCACCGGGGGAACTGGATGCGCACGGTCTCGACCCAGTCCGGCGCCCCGCGGGGGAGACGCTTCTGGTGGACCTTCTCACCCTCGATGCCCTCGGGGAAGCGATGCAACATACAGGGGCGTTCCCGCAGCGCGTTGACGATGCCCTCGCCCACGGACAGGTAGTACTGCGCGAGATCCAGCTTGGTGTGCCCGACCTGCGGGAAGTAGACGCGGTCCGGGTTGGAGATGCGCACGCTGCGCTCGCCCACATCGAGGTGGGTTGCGGGACTACTCGAGGAGGCCACGGAGTTACTTCACCACAGGATCATGGCGCCGCCTAGACTGCCCGACACAGGTCGCCGCACGACGGACCGAGGAAGGCGCCGACGTGACGATCTGATGATGAGAGATGGGGAGTGGACGTGCCCGGGCTGATCAGGCAGCAGGACGTGCAGGCGGTGAAGGAACGCGCCTCGATCGAGGACGTCATCCGCGAGCACGTCACGCTGCGTCCCGGGGGGACGGGGTCGCTCAAGGGACTCTGCCCGTTCCACGACGAGAAGACCCCCTCCTTCACGGTCCGTCCGGCGGCCGGGGCATGGCACTGCTTCGGGTGCGGTGAGGGTGGGGACATCCTGGCATTCGTGATGGCCGTCGACCATCTGACGTTCGCCGAGTCCGTAGAACGGCTGGCGGGCCAGCTGGGGATGGAGCTGCAGTACGAGGAGACCAGCGGGCGGCCCGGGCGTCGGGAGGGCGAGACCGGCGGGCTGGGACGTCGGTCCCGGTTGGTCGAGGCCAACCGCGCCGCCGCCGAGTTCTACCACACCGCGTTGATCGACTCCGGCGAAGCGCGCACGGCACGGGACTTCCTGCGCGGCAAGGGGTTCACGTCCGAGGCGGCGACCCGGTTCGACGTCGGCTATGCGCCCTCCTCGGGAGGAGCGTTGGCCGGGCACCTGCGCGACAAGGGTTTCACCGAGGACGAGCTGGTCACGGCGGGTCTGGCGGGGCGGGGCCAACGCGGACTGTACGACCGTTTCCGCGGACGGGTCATCTGGCCGATCCGCGACATCACCGGCGACACGGTGGGTTTCGGTGCCCGGCGCCTGTATGACGACGACAAGATCGCCGCCAAGTACCTGAACACCTCCGAGACCCCGCTCTACAAGAAGACATCCGTGCTCTACGGGCTCGACGTCGCCAAGA
>JBASAN010000209.1:0-5600 GCA_049650625.1 Ornithinimicrobium sp. | reverse complement strand
CTCAGGCACAGTGGGCAAGACTAGTGCGCTCAGTCGTCCTGGCCGTGCGTCAGTCGGTCGTAGTCGGCGAGGTCCGGCACCCGCTCGCCCTCGGGCGGGGGCGGCGGCGCGGTGCCGTCGCCGAAGGGCGACCCACCGAGCTCGGCCCGGTCGTGCGGGGCCAGCCAACCGGCAGCCAACGGTCCGGCGGGAATGACTCCGGTGGGATTGATGTCGAGGTGGGTGGCGTAGTAGTGCGCCTTGATCTGGGCGAAGTCGACGGTGTCACCGAATCCCGGGGTCTGGAAAAGGTCCCGGGCGTAGGCGTGCAGCACCGGCATCTGCTCCAGCTTCTGCCGGTTGCACTTGAAGTGTCCGTGGTAGACGGCGTCGAAACGCACCAACGTGGTCCATAGACGGACGTCGGCCTCGGTGATGTGGTCTCCCACGAGATAGCGCTGGTGGCTCAGCCGTTCGCTGAGCCAGTCCAGCCGCTCGAACAACTGGACGTAGGCCTTTTCGTAGGCTTCCTGGGTGCCGGCGAAGCCGCAGCGGTAGACCCCGTTGTTGACGTCCTCGTAGACCAGTGCGGCGACCTCTTCGATCTCTTCGCGCAGGTGCTCCGGATACAGGTCCGGGGCTCCCGAGCGGTGGAGGCTGGACCATTCGGTGTTGAAGTCCCGAGTGATCTGTTGGAAATCGTTGGTCACGACCTGTCCGGTCGCGATCTCCACGATCGCCGGCACAGTCACCCCCGGCTTGTAGCCCTGGGGCCGTGCCTCGTACGCGTCCTTGAGGCGCGGGATCTGCAGGACCGGGTCCAGCTCGCCCGGGTCGAGGTCGAAGGACCAGCTGTCGGCGTCGTGCACCGGACCACAGATGCCCATGGACAGCGCCTCCTCCAGCCCGAGCAGGCGCCGCACGATAACCGTGCGGTGGGCCCAAGGACAGGCTCTGGCGACGACGAGCCGATACCGCCCGGCCTCCACGGCGAACCCATCCGGGGCCCCGTCGCGAGTGATCCGCTCCGGGATGTACCGGGTATCGCGCTCGAACGAATCTTCGACGTAACTACCTTGGGTCACTGGTTCTCCTCGTTGCTGGGGACGACGTCGTGCTCGATGCCGCTGCTGTCGACGTCCTGGCTGGCCGGTCTCGATGCCCGCTGCGGGGCGGCGAGCCGGTCGAGCAGAATGGCCTCGGCGAGGCACACTCGCTCGAACTCGCCGAGATGAAGGCTCTCATTGGCCGCGTGGGCCCGGGTGTCCGGGTCCTCGACGCCGGTGACGAGGATAGCCGCGTCGGGGAACTGGTCGGCGAAGCTGGCGACGAATGGGATCGAACCACCGACACCGATGTCCACCGGCGGCACGCCCCACGCGTCTTCGAACGCCGCGCGAGCCTGGTCGTAGACCGGTCCGTCCGCGGAGGCGCTGAAACCCGGCCCTTGGTCGTCGAGCTCGACCTCTACGCGGCATCCCCAGGGGGCATGCGAGATCAGGTGGTCCCGCAGCGCCACGTATGCCGCCTCGACGTCCTCATCGGGGTGCACGCGCATGGAGAGTTTCGCTCGGCCCACGGGGGAGAGGAGGTTGGCTGCCCGGTCCACGCTGGGGGCGTCGATGCCGATGACGGTCATCGAGGGTTGGGTCCACATCCTCGACAGGTAGGACCCTGTCCCGATGGGCTCGACCCCCTCGCTCAGCGAACTGTCAGCGCGCAGATCGTCTTCGGAGTAGTCGAGGTCGGCAGCCGCGGATCGCAGCAGCCCCGGCACCGTCACGTCGCCGGCGTCGTCGTGCAGTGTGGCGATCAGCCGACACATCGCGGTCAACCCGTCAGGCACCGCTCCCCCGTACAGTCCGGAATGCACGCCGTGGTCCAGAGCCTGCACCCTCACCACCACGCGCACGAGTCCCCGCAGGGTCGTCGTCAGTGCCGGCACGCCGACCTTCCAGTTGTGGGAGTCGGCCAGCACGATGACGTCCGCTCGCAAGGCCTCCCCGTGGCGCTCCAGGATCTGCGGCAGGCTCCCCGACGCGATCTCCTCCTCGCCCTCCACGAAGACGGTGACCGTGACCGGGGGGGCTCCTTGGTGGGCGCGCAAGGCCGCGACGTGTGCCATCACGCCGGCTTTGTCGTCGGCGATCCCCCGTCCGTAGACGCGGTCGCCGCGCTGGGTGGGCTCGAACGGGGGACTGTCCCATTCCCCATCCTCCCCCGGGGGTTGGACGTCGTGGTGGGCATAGAGCAGGACGGTCGGGGCGTCAGGCGGACCGGCCAGCGTGCCGATCACGGCCGGACGGCCCCCTTCACGCACGATGGAGACCTCCATCCCTTCGGCCCTCAGAAGGTCGGCCACTGCTTGGGCGCTGTCGTCGACGTGGTGCTGGTCGAAGGAGTCGAGGGACACCGAGGGGATCCGGGTGAGCGCCTCCAGGTCGGAGCGCACCCCAGGCATGGCGCGCTCCATGCGCCGGCGGAGCTCCGTCACCCGATCCGGTTGCTGCGCCTCGGTTTCGGTGGCGGTGTGACCGCCCGCCTCTGGGGTTGGGTTCATCGGCTGAGCCTAACGATGCGCCCCGAGCGCTTACAGTGGACGGGTGGTGTTTCGCAAAAAAACTGACTCCGAGCCCGTCGACGCCGACGCGGGCCCCGTGACGGTCGGCACGTCCTCGACCCAGGGCACCGTGGGCAAGGGACGGCCCACGCCCAAGCGCAAGGACTCCGAAGCGGCACGCAGACGGCCCCTCGTCGCCGACAGCCGGGGCGCCAGTAAGGACGCGAAGCAGAAGCGCCGCCTCGACCGCGCCATTGCGCGGGACGGGATGTTGCGAGGAGAAGAGAAGTACCTTGCTCCGCGGGACCGTGGTCCCCAGCGTCGCTATCTGCGTGACGCCGTGGACCGACGGTGGAACATCGGGGAGGTCCTGCTCCCCACGATGCTGCTGATCCTGGCGGCGTCGCTGGTGAACGTTCCAGGGGTTCAGTTGGCCATGTTCGCCGGAGCCTACGGGTTGATTCTCTTCGGGCTGCTCGACGCCGTGCTGCTGTGGCGGCGGACCAAGGTCGCCTTCGAGGACGAGTTCGGGACCGAGCCGCCGAAGCGATCGGCGTCCTACGTCGTCCTGCGTTCGTTCCAGATGCGGATGTCCCGCGTCCCCCGGGCCCAGGTCACCCGAGGCACGCCCCTCCGACGCCGTTGACGCTCAGCTCCCTTTAGGGACTGAGGCTCATCGGTCCGTAGACGACCTCGTCACCCTGCAGGAGTGTCACCGAGTGGACCCCGGCCTCCGCCAGCTGGGGCCATTCCTCACCGATCCAGGCTTCCGCTTCGGCCTGACTGGGAAACGTCACCTGAGCCAACCCGAGATCTTCGAGGGTGGACCCGGTGGAATCGGAAAAACGCCAACGGTGCTCCTGAGTCATGCGAGCAGCCTAGCGTCGCACACCGGCATCGGTTCGGGCCGGACCCGAGCTCTAGGAGGTCGAGACCTGGACGAACGGGGGTTTGACGACCGTGGCGCTGAGTTGACGGCCGCGCACGTCGATCTGCACGTCCGAACCCACCGCGACCGTCCGGTCGAGCAGGGCGAGCGCGATCCCCTGCTTCAGGGTCGGGGAGAAGGTCCCTGAGGTCACCGACCCCACCAGGTGGTCGTTCTCATCCTTCACGTCACAACCCGCACGCGGGATCCCGCGACCGGTGACCACCAGACCGCGCGCCAGGGGGCCGTCCTTGGCGGCACGTTGCGCCGCGAGCGCCTCCTTGCCCCAGAAGTCGGGCTTGTTCCAGCCCACGGCCCAGCCCGTGCCGGCCATCACCGGGCTGATGTCTGGACCCAACTCGTGGCCGTGCAAGGCGTATCCCATCTCGGTGCGCAACGTGTCCCGGGCGCCGAGCCCGCACGGCAGACCGTCGACCTCCCCCAGCGCCGATGACAGTCGCTCCCACACCATGGCGGCGTCGGCGGTGCCGGGCACGACCTCGTATCCCCGTTCACCGGTGTAGCCCGTACGGCATACCCGCACCGCGGCCCCATCCATCTCGGCGTCGACGAAGCTCATGAAGGCATGTCCGGTCGGAAGCCCTGCGTGCTGCAGCACCTCGTCGGCGCGGGGCCCCTGCACCGCTATCACGGCGTAGTCCTCGTGGCGTCCCTGCACCGAGATGCCTGGCGGCGCTACGGCGGCGAGCGCGGCCACCACTCCCGAGGTGTTGGCCGCGTTGGGGATAAGGAAGACCTCCTCCGGCGAGACCAGGTAGGCGATGAGGTCGTCGATCACGCCGCCGTCGGGGGCGCAGCACATGGTGTACTGCGCTTGCCCCGGGCCGATCCGGTCCAGGTCGTTGGTCAGGGTCGAGTTCACGAAAGCAGCGGCGCCCGGCCCCTGGACCACCGCCTTGCCCAGGTGCGAGACGTCGAAGATGCCGGCCCGCTCCCGGACCGCCCGATGCTCCGCCACGACCCCCCCGCCGGCGTACTCGAGAGGCATGGACCAACCACCGAAGTCAGCCATCTTGGCGCCGAGCTCGACGTGGAACGGGTGCAGGGGCGAGGTCTTGGGCTGCGCGTCGCTCATGGCAGCGACTGTATCGGCCCTGATCCCCGGCGGCAGCCAAACGCTCGGCTAGGGTCGACGCACCCCTCATCAGCACCCCGAAGCCCAGGAGGCACGGCCCATGTCGTCACTTCGCACCGAACTCTCGCTGTCCGCAGCGCACCCCAGCTCGATTCGCTGTGACGCCCTCGTGCTGGCCTCACGATCGGTGGACGGGAAGGCGCAGCTGGTCGGTGAGCTGGACCTGCCCCGCGCGGTGGCCGCCTCCATCAACACGACGTTGGCGGCACTGGGAGCAGGAGGGACGCCCGGGGAGGTCATCACGCTCACCAACGTTGCGAAGGTGACGGCCGAGCTGGTGCTCGTGGTGGGCACCGGCAAAGACTCCAAACGACCGGGCGTCACCGAACCCGATGACCTGGAGCGGGTGCGGCGGGCGGCCGGGGTTGCGGCCCGAGCGCTGGCGGGCAAGGAACGTGCGGCCTTCGCGATGGGGCCCTCGTCTCCGGAGCTGGTGGCAGCGACCGGTGAAGGGGCGCTTCTGGGTGCCTACGCCTTCCAGTCCTTCTTCGGGGTGGGCAAGACCTCTTCGGCGAAGAAGCCGCTCGGGTCCGCCGTGCTGACCGGGATGAAGCCTCGGGCCAAGGAAGGTCGCCAGATGCTGGATCGTCTGCACACCGTGGCCACGGCGGTGTCCTACGCCCGTGATCTGGTGAATACGCCCCCCAACGCGCTCTATCCGGAGTCGTTCGCCAGCTCGGTATCGCGCCGCGCCCCGAAGAACGTCAAGGTCGAGGTCTGGGATCCGGAGCGCCTGGAAGCCGAGGGGTGTGGCGGGATCATCGGGGTGGGTCAGGGCTCGGCACGTGGACCACGGATGGTGACGATGACCTACGCCCCCCGGGGGGCCACGTCGTCCCTGGCTTTCGTGGGCAAGGGCATCACCTTCGACTCCGGTGGTCTCTGCCTGAAGCCGGCGACCGGGATGGTCACGATGAAATGCGACATGGGTGGGGCGGCAGCAGTGGCCTCGGCGGTGGTCGCGATCGCCGAGCTGG
>JBASAN010000208.1:0-13774 GCA_049650625.1 Ornithinimicrobium sp. | reverse complement strand
GGTCTCGAGTCACCGAGGCGACGAGGAGGGGACCCGCCGTCAGCAGCACCCCGTCACCCAGGTTGGACGACGTCGACGAGGCGAACAGCCAGCGGAAGTCGCGGCCCAACCTGGCCGGTAGCAGTCGTTCGAGCACGAGCGAGACTAACCTGCGTAGGCTGCGTGCTCCCACCGAATACTGCGGGCCGCGACGGCCCTCAGACCGACCAACACGGGAGCGTCCATCAAGCGGTTCGAGGAACTGTCGCACCAGCAGACCCGGCTCGGAGAGCTCATCCTGCGCCGGCGACAGGAGCCTGTCACAGGCTCAGTGGTCTACGAGGTGAAGCTGGGCGAGGAGTTCTTGATGTCCAGCCTGTTCACCGCGGCCGAAGTGGCTCTGGCGGACCTCGCAATCGACGAGCATGTCGCCCGCTCGGGCTCGACGACGCTGTCGGTGCTGGTCGGAGGCCTGGGCCTGGGCTACACCGCTGTGGCGGCCCTGCGTCACGGCGTCGTCACCGAGCTCGACGTTGTCGAGGCGCTTGAACCGGTGATCGCGTGGCATCACGACCGCCTCCTACCGACGTCGCAGGAGCTGATGAGCGACTCACGCACCCGGGTGCATCACGCCGACTTCTTCGCGGTGGTGTCCGGGGCTGAGAGCTCGTCGCTGGGTCGCGGAGCCGACCCCGCCACGTACGACGTGGTGCTGTTGGACATCGATCACGCCCCGGACTTCGTCCTGCACGAGAGCCACCAGAGCTTCTACTCCCGGTCGGGGCTCTCGGCGATGCGTGGCTTCGTCCGTCCGGGTGGCGTGTTCGCGCTGTGGTCGGACAACCCCCCGGATTCGACCTTCACCGCCCACTTGGGCACCGTGTTCTCCCGTGCCCACGCCGAGGTGGTCAGCTTCGATAACCCGTTGACCCGTGGGACCTCGCACAACACCGTCTACCTCGCCCTCCGGTGACGACCGTGGGGGTTCAGGAAGATCAGCGGCCCCGGAAGGGTTACGCCACCGTGCCGGAAACGTCCCCACCCCCGAACGCGCAAGCAGTCCACGACGCACAGCTGAGTGCCTTTCGCGACTACGTGCAGCCTGAGATCGAGGTGCTGCTGCGGGTAGCCACCTCACTGGCGGGACGTGCCGGGGGCGCCGAGGACCTCGTCCAGGAAACGCTCATCCGGGCCTTTGGCGGCATCGGTTCCTTCGACGGGCGCTACCCGCGAGCTTGGCTGTTGACGATCCTGCGACGCACCCACATCAACATGCATAGACGTCAACGGCCCGACGTGGTCGGGGACTTCGAGTCACTACCGGGCTTCCGAGCAGCGTTCGGCGCCGATACCCGGGCCAGCGCTGAGGACCACGTGCTGGACCAGACCCTGCACCCGGCGTTGGCCGAAGCCGTGGACGCCCTCGACCCGCGCTTTCGGCAGGCGTTGCTGCTCATCGACGTCGACCAACTGAGCTATGCCGAGGCGGCCGCCGCGCTGGGCGTCCCCATCGGCACCGTCATGTCCCGCCTGAGCCGAGCCCGCGACAAGGTCCGCCGCCACCTCGGTCCTGAAGTTCTGAGCACGAGGAGACTGCCATGAGCCCCACGATGTCCGGCCTGTCCACGATAGGCACGCTGTTGTCCTGCCGATGGAGCGCCCATCGTCTTC
The DNA here is from genome assembly GCA_049650625.1 of Ornithinimicrobium sp. Classification (GTDB taxonomy): domain Bacteria; phylum Actinomycetota; class Actinomycetes; order Actinomycetales; family Dermatophilaceae; genus Ornithinicoccus. Next base: position 12,124 of record JBASAN010000208.1, on the reverse strand, counting down.
AGCGGTACCTCGATGCCGACCCCTCAGGACAGCTCACCGCTGCTGAGGTGGACCGGCTGGAGGCGCATCTCGCTCGCTGTGCCCGGTGCAGCACCCTCGCCGAGGAGTACCGCGTCCTTCGTGGCGCCTTCGGCCGGTGGGCGACAGCCAGCCCGCCCGATCCCGCGGCGGTGCAGCGGCTGCGGACCCTGGTGGACACCCTCGGCACCAGGGACGCGACATGAGAGCCCCCTGGGACCTGGTCGTCCTTGGAGGTGGCACGGCCGGCATCGTCGGAGCCAAGAATGCGGCGAGCTTCGGCGCCCGCGTCCTGCTCATCGAGTCCGAGCGCACCGGCGGAGACTGCCTCTGGACCGGGTGCGTGCCGTCGAAGTCCCTCCTGGCGGCGGCCCACGCGGCCGCAGTCGGACGCACCAGCACCGCGTTCGGTGTCACCTACGGTGAGCCGTCGGTCGACTTCGCCGCGGTCATGGAGCATGTCCACTCTGCGATCACGCACATCGAGCCGATCGACTCCCCGCAGGCCCTCAACGAAGCCGGAGTCGAGGTCCTCATCGGCCACGCCGTGCTGACGGGTCCACAGACCCTCCGGGTCACCGAGCACGACGCTGAGCGACGAGCTCCGGGATCCGCCACGTCGGCCTCGGCGGTCCCGGTCGTCCACGACATCGAGTTCGAGCAGCTGTTGTTGACCACCGGGGCCCGGCCGGCCATCCCGCCGATCCCTGGTCTGGCCGAGGCCGAGCCCTACACCAGCGAGTCGGTGTGGCAGATGCGGGAGCTGCCCGGCCGGCTGGCCCTCCTCGGCGGGGGAAACATCGGATGCGAGTTGGGCCAGGCCTTCGCCCGGCTGGGGGCGCAGGTCACCCTGGTGGAAGGCGAGTCACGGCTGATCCCTCGCGAAGACGAGAAGGCGGCGGCCATCCTGACGGCCGCGCTCGAGGCCGACGGGGTCACCGTGCGCACCGGATCGAAGGTCACCAGCGTGCATCGCGCGGGTGACGATGGCACCGCTGGCGCAGGCATGCTCCGGCTCGAGGACGACAGCACGGTCGAGTTCGACCAGCTCCTGGTGGCCGTCGGTCGCAGCCCCAGGACGAACGGCATCGGCCTGGAGGACGCCGGGGTCGAGCTCACCGACGCCGGCATGGTCGTGGTCGACGAGCTGTTGCGCACCACGAATCCACGGATCTGGGCCGCAGGCGACCTTACGGGCCACCCCCAGTTCACCCATATGGCCGGGAACCACGGCAGCGCCGCCGCATCGAACGCCGTGCTGGGCACCCGACGCAAGGCCACCGGGACCGTGCCCCGGGTGACCTTCACCGACCCCGAGGTCGCCGCGGTAGGCGCGTCCACGCAGGACCTGGCCAAGGGGCAACAGCGCATCGTCATCGAGCATGCCGACATCGACCGGGCCGTGGCCGAGGGGCGCACCGAGGGCTACACCGCCATCGTCATCGACAAGAGCGGGACGATCCTCGGCGCCACGATCGTAGGTCCGCGGGCCGGTGAGAGTCTCGGAGAGTTGACCCTGGCCGTCACCAAGGGTCTGAAGACTTCGGACCTGGCCGGGGTGATCCATCCCTACCCGACCTACAACGACGGCCCGTGGAAGGCAGCGTTGGAGCACGTCAGCCAACGACTGTCAGGTCGAGTGGTCAGCGGCGCCATCGGGGTGCTCAGCACGGTGCGGCAGAAATGGGTCGAGGTTCGGCACTGACCTGCTGGCGTCACCCCCGCCGCGCGATCCCTCAGGACCGGCAGCTCAGGCCGATCCGGCCGGGGGACGACTCAGCGTGCGGTAGCCGCCGATCATCCGCTGACCGGCGCTGATGCCGACGATGACGGCCCAGGCCCAGGCGATCTGCTCAGCGTAGAACGGCAGGATCAACCACAGGCAGTGCACGGCGATGGTCTCGGTGCCCTCGGCCAGCCCGCCGAGGAAGCTGAACGAACGACCGTCGTCCAGCTGGTGACCGGTGCGCTCGGCGATGGAGGAGAAGGCTAGGAAGGCCGTGCCGTTGACGTAGTACATCACCAGGACCAACGCGAACGGGATCCACGAGGCGTCGTAGGCCGAGTCACGGGTGACCCCGATGGCCACCCCCAGCACCGTGCAGCCGTAGACCAGGAAGTCGGCGGTGATGTCGAGGAAGCCACCGGCTTCGGTGCCGGCACCCCCCGAGGCGTGCGACCGGCGGCGGGCCAGCGGCCCGTCGAGGCCGTCACAGATCCGGGAGATGATCCAGAGGACCAACGCTACCGGCCACCACTGCAGCCCAGCCGTGACGGCACTGGCCAAACCCAAGGCCAGGCCCACCACGCTGATCCGGTTCGGCGTGATCCAGGTCCGATCCAGGACCACAGCCGCAGCCGCCAACGGTCGGTCCACCAGAGGACGTACGGTGCCGTCCAGCATCTCGTCCTACGCCTTCACGTCGTCGGCGGAGCGGGACCGTCCGCGTTGGACCAGCAGATACCCCACCACGACGAGCACCACGATCCCGGCCAGGGACCACAGCAAGCGGCCGGGGTCGTCCAGCCCCGAAGCACCCACCTGCACGTACAACGCCACCGCCGGCAGGATGCCGAGTGCGGTGCCGAGCGCATAGGAGAACAGGGGGATCCCGGTGGCACCGGCCACGTAGTTCACGGCCATGAACGGGGCCACGGGCATCAGCCGGATCGCCAGCACCGGGAAGACGCCCGTGCCCTCGAGGTACTGCCACACCTTGCCCCGATGTTTCTCGATCAAGGGCTCAAGGGCCGGTCGGATGGTGCTGCGGGCCAGGTAGAAGCCTGCGAGAGAGCCGAGCATCGCCCCGACCCACACGACGACGACGCCACCCACTCCGCCGAAGACCGCCCCGGCCAACACCGTGAACAGACCCAGCGGCACCGGCAACAGGCTGAGCACCGCATACACGGCCACGAAGATGACCGGGCCCCAGAGTCCCGCCTGGTCCACCCTTTCTCGCACCGCCTCCGGCTCCAGGACCCCAGCTCGGTAGGCGTACCACAGGGCCACCAGGAGGATGACCACGATCACCGCGCGGACGACCCAGTGCCGGGTGGTGACCTGCTTGGTCATAGGTGAGCCCTTCGTTGTTGCGGTGGCCTATTCTCACCTGGTCGCACTGCATACCCGGTTGTTGCGGGAAGTCGGTGACGTGCATTCGGTGTTCCCACAGGCAGTCAGCCGTTTCCTTTCCGAAAGAAGTTCTGTGACTCCTCCGTCTCGGCCAGTGCGATCCGTCGTCCGCACCGTCTCGTGGGTGATGGCCGTCGCGGTAGTACTGGCCGCCTGCGCCGCCCCCGAGACTACGGACAGCGCGCCGCAGGACCGGGACTGGGGGCAGATCACCAAGACCGCGCAAGGCCAGCAGGTGTCGTTGTGGATGTACGGCGGCGACCCCGCCGGCAACGCCTATGTCGACGAGCACCTCATCCCGGCAGCCGAAGAGTTGGGCATCGACCTGCGACGGGTCGGAGTCGCCGACACCAAAGACGCGGTCAACCGGGTGCTGACCGAGGTGCAGGCCGGGTCCGACGACGGGGATGTCGACTTGGTCTGGGTCAACGGGGACAACTTCGCCACCGTCCACCAAGCGCAGGGATGGCGCTGCGGCTGGGTGGACGACCTGCCCAACGCCCAGTTCCTGGACGCGGAGGACCCGTTGTTGGCCAACGACTTCGGGGTCGAGGTGCAAGGGTGTGAGGCCCCCTGGCACAAGGCGCAGTTCACCTTCGTCTACGACGCGGACCGGGTCGAGGACCCTCCCACGACCATGGAGGAGCTGCTGGTCTGGGCCGAGCAGCACCCGGGACGTTTCACCTACCCCGCTCCTCCGGACTTCACCGGGTCGGTTTTCATCCGCCAGGCCTTGTATGCCGTCTCCGGCGGCTACGACCAGGTCCCGTTGACCTTCGAGCAGTCGGCGTACGACGAGCTGTCCCCCGCCCTGTTCGACCGCCTGGAGGCTCTGGAGCCGTCGCTCTGGCGCGAGGGTGAGACGTATCCGCGGGATCTGGCGGCGCTGGACCAGCTCTACGCCGACGGTCAGGTCGACTTCACGATGACCTACGGCCCGGCCACCCTGACCGATCTGGTAGCGCAGGGGACGTTCCCCTCCGGCACGCGGGTCCTAACCCTGGACGAGGGCACCATCGGCAACGCGAGCTTCTTGGCCATCCCGGCCACCTCCGGCAGTTCCGAAGGGGCCATGGTGGTCGCCGACCTCGCGATGTCACCGGAGCAGCAGGCGCTGAAGGCCGACCCCACCGTCTGGGGCCAGTTCACGGTGCTCGACCAGAGTCTGCTCCCTCAGGAGCAGCAGGACGCGTTCGAGGCCCTGCCGGACTCCCCCGTCGTCCCGCCCTACGAAGAGCTCTCCCGAAACGCCAACCCCGAGCTGTCCGCGGACTGGGTGCCTGCCCTGGACGAGGGGTGGCGACGCGCCGTGTTGGGCGACCAGTGAGCACGCGGTGAGCGGCCCGGGCACCCACAGACTCCGTTTCGGCACGGTCAGCGCAGCCGTGGCCGGGCTGCTGAGTGCCGCCGTGGTCCTCGCCGCCGCCCTCACCTTGGCGTTGACGGCGACCGGGCTGATGCCGTTGGTGGGTGAGCCGGCCATCAGCCTGGCGGCCTGGCGTGCGGTGGCCCCGGACCTGTTGTCGGCTACCCGTGAGTCTCTGGTGATCGCGACGGCATCCACCGTTCTCGCAGCGCTGGTCGGAATGAGCGTGGCCGTGGTCGTCGCTGCCAGTGCCCCAGGCACCCGCCTGCTCACCGCCGTGGCAGCAGCCCCGATCCCGATTGCCCACATCGTCGGGGCCGCCTCCTTCGCGCTGCTGCTGTCCGACGCCGGACTGTTCAACCGGCTCAGTGGAGTCCAGACCACGTCATGGCCAGCCTTGGTGGCGGGGCCGTGGCCCGTGGCCTCCGTAGCCGCCTTCGCGTGGAAGGAGTCCGCCTTCGTCGCCCTGGTGGTCACCGCTTCGCTGGGATCATCCCTGCGGAGCTACACCGAGGTCGCAGCGCTGCTCGGGGCCGGACCCCGGGCACGGATCCGGCGGGTCATCATCCCGTTGGCGACCCCCGCGCTGCTCGCGGCCTCGAGCATCGTCTTCCTGTTCACCCTCGGCTCCTACGAAGTCGTCTGGTTGCTCGGTCAGGCCTTCCCCGAGCCCCTTCCGGTCACGGCCTACCGCCTGTTCACCTCCGTGGACCTGCAGGCCCGTCCGCAGGCTGCTGCGGTGGCCCTGAGCACCATTGCGCTGGCCCTGGCGGCGGCGGTCGCGACCGTGCCTGTGCTGCGCCGCCTTGGCAGCGCCCGATGAGCCGGGAAGGGCCGCGCCGCCTGGGTGCTGGACTCCTCGTCGGGGGTCTGCTGCTGTGGTTTGCGGTGCCACTGCTGCCCGTGGTCGCCTGGGCCTTCGCCGACCGATGGTCCTTCCCGGCGGTGCTGCCTCAGCAGTGGGGGCTGCGCGGATGGAGCGAAGCGGCTGAGGCCGGTGTGGTCGCGGCGCTGGGTAGGTCGATCCTGCTGGGATCGGTGGTCGCCGTGCTGGCGGTAGCGCTCGGCGCCGCCGCGGGCCGCTCCTTGGCCTGGGGACGCTCCCGCTGGAACGGGCCGCTGGCTCTGAGCCTGTTGGCTCCGGTGGCTCTGCCGCCGTTCGCCCTGGCCATGGGCCTGGATGTGCTGCTCCTGCGATTGCAGGTGCCGTCGCTGGTGGCCTTGGTCGGGCTGTTGACCGTCTTCGCCCTGCCCTACACGACCTACACCATGCGCGCGGCCTACACCGCGCTGGACCGAGGGCTCGAGGAGCAGGCTCGGCTGCTCGGCGCCGGCCCTGCGGCTGCCTTCTTCCGGGTGACGGTGCCGGCGCTCGCTCCGGCCATTTCCGCGGCCGCGTTCCTGGCCTTCCTGGTGGGGTGGAGCGACTACGTGGTGACCGTAGTGATCAGTGGCGGACAGTTCACCACCGTGCCTCTTCTCATCGGGTCGGCCGCCTCACGGACCGGCAACGAGCCTTCGCTCGCGGTCCTGTCGCTGCTGTCCCTGAGTATTCCGCTCGCTACCCTGCTGCTGGCCGGGGCCCTCCGACGAAGACGGACCGACCCGCCCCCTTCGTCGTCCGACGTGGTGACCTCACCTCAGAAGGAGCCCACGTATGTCGGCTGACCTGGCCTTGGAGCGTGTCTCGTTCGCCCATCCCGGCACCACGGAGTACGCCGTCGAGGAGTTGTCGTTGAGCGTGCCCGCAGGGCAGATGGTGGCACTGCTGGGGGCCTCCGGATCCGGCAAGTCCACCGTGCTTCGCTTGATCGCGGGACTCGAGCAGCCCAGCTCCGGCACCGTGCGGATCGACGGGGCCAGCGCGGCCGGGACGGCACCCGAGCGTCGCGGCGTCACGATGATGTTCCAGAAGCCGCTGCTCTTCCCTCACCTGTCGGTGATCGACAACGTGGCGTTCGCGGATCGGATCGCGGGTCGCTCCCGTCAGCAGGCGCGGGCCAACGCCGCCCGCTACCTCGACCTGGTGCACCTGGGCGACCTGGCCGACCGGCGGTCCCGACAGCTCTCCGGCGGTCAGGAGCAACGCGTCTCCTTGGCCCGCGCACTGGCCGCGCGGCCCGCCGTGCTGCTCCTCGACGAGCCCTTCGGTGCGTTGGACACCGCGGTCCGGGCCTCGATGTACGAGCTGCTCGAGGAGGTCCGAGCCATGGTGGACCCCACCATCGTGCTGGTCACCCACGACCTTACCGAGGCTGCGCTGGCCGACCGTGTCGCTGTCCTGGCCGACGGCGCAGTGGTGCAGGAGGGCACCGTGCCCCAACTGCACGCCCAACCCGCGAGCCTGCAGGTCGCACGCCTGCTCGGCGGGTTCGCCGAGGTGCCCGGCGACGTCCACGACGGTGTGCACCACAGCGCGGCCGGCGCGGTCAGGCTGCCAGCGCCGGCCGGCCTGACCGACGGACCGGCGACCTTGCTGGTCCACCGGCACAGCGTGACCGTGACCCCTGCCTCCGCATCGACGACAGAGGCCTGCGGGTCCATCACCGGCTCTGCTGAGTCCGACCCGACAGCCGACGTGGTGGGGCAGCTCTCCGGCGTGGTCACCCGCGTGCGCTCCACCGGCCTACGCCACAGTCTGACCGTCACGGTGGGTTCGGACCCGCGGCAGAGCGAGGGAGGGTCATCTCTCGAGGCCGAGATCGGACCCCACGGTGATGACGCGTCCTCCGCCTTCGCCGTGGGCAGCGAGGTCACCGTCCACCTAATCAGCCCGGGGGTGTGGGCGGTTCCACGACGCCGGCTGCAGGGAGAGCACAGCAGCGTGACATATTCGGCCCCATGACTTCGCCGGCGATCAGCACTGCTGGCCTGTCCAAGCACTACGGAGACTTTGTCGCGCTGAAGGACCTGGACCTGCAGGTCCACACCGGTGAGATCTTCGGATTCCTCGGACCCAACGGGGCGGGCAAGTCGACGGCGATCAAGGCTCTGCTGGACCAGGTGCGCCCGACCCGCGGAAACGCGAGCGTGCTGGGCCTCGACGCGCACCGGGACGCCAAGGCGATCCGCGCTCGGATCGGCTACATCCCAGGGGACCTGGCGCTCTATCCGCGGCTGACCGGCCGGGCGACCCTCGACTACTTCGCCCGCCTCCGCGGCGGGGTGCGCGCGGCCTACGTCGAGGAGCTGGCGGAGCGGTTCGAGGCCGACCTGTCGAAGAAGGTCGGTGAGTACTCCACCGGCAACCGGCAGAAGATCGGCCTCATCCAGGCGTTCATGCACGAACCCGAGCTGCTGATCCTCGACGAGCCCAACTCGGGGCTGGACCCGCTGCTCCAGGAGGTCTTTCATCAGTTGCTGGAAGAGGTGCGCGATCAGGGGCGGACGATCTTCCTGTCCTCCCACACCCTCTCGGAGGTTGAGCGCGTCGCTGACCGCGTCGGGATCATCAAGGACGGCTCACTGATCGTGGTCGAGCGGGTCGACGCGCTCAAGCGCAAGGCCATCCGACACGTCGACTTCGAGTTCTCCCGGCCCGTCGTGGCCCCCCTGCTGCGGGGGGTGGACGGGGTGCACGAAGTGGTCATCGATGACCGGAAGGCCCGAGTTGCCTTCGAAGGGGACGCGGACGCGCTGCTGCGGGCTGTGGTGGACACCCAGGAACACATCGTCAGCATGACCAGCCGCGAGTCCGACCTGGAAGAGATCTTCCTGACCTACTACCGCGGCGCAGGGTCCACCTCCCATGCCGATTGACCTGCTGCTGAAGGACGCCAAGGACCGGGTCGTCCTGTCGGTGTCCGTGGGAGCCATCCTCATCGTGTTCTCCGCTGTCGCATTCGCGATCTACGCCCCGATGGCCGACTCCCTGAACGCCATCGCGTCCACCTTCCCGACGGAGATCCTGCAGATCATCGGGGGGATCGGCCCCGGTGGGTACGTCGTGAGCCAGCTCTTCAACGTGCTCGGGCCGCTGGCTCTGGTGGCCTTCGCGGTCACCTTGGGGACGTCACTGCTGGCCGGTGAGGAAGAGGACGGCACACTCGGGTTGCTGCTGGCTCATCCGCTGAGCCGCACGGGGGTGGTGGCGGCCAAAGCTGCGACCCTTGTCGCCATGATCGCCCTGGCCACGGCCCTCTTCTGGCTCGGAGTGACGGTCAGCGCGTCCTACCAACAGGTCGGCCTGGACCAGGCCAACATCGCGGCCACCTGCGTGCATCTCTTCGCACTGTCGGGCGCATACGGCTTGATCGGGCTGGCGGCCGGCGCCGCCACGGGGCGTCCGGGCACTGCGGGCGCGTGGGCGGGCACCATCACGGCGGTGTCGTATCTGTCCGCAACGATGCTTCCCGTCGCCGGCCTGGACCAGTGGGCGCGGCTCAGCCCATGGCACTACTACAACGCGAGCGAACCCTTGACCCAGGGATTCGACCTGGCCCACGTCACGCTGTTGGCGGCGGTCGGCGTGATCGCGACCATCGTCGCTGTCGTCTCGTTCGCTCGCCGGGACCTGCGGGGGTGAGTCGTGCCGCTGCTTCTCGTCTTCGGTAAGGAGCTTCGCGACCGTCTGGTGCTGGTGACCATGACGAGCGCGGTCCTGATCCTGCTGTGCATCGCGACCGGCGCCCTGTGGGGGCCGATGTCGGTTCAGTTCGCTAGCCTTCGTGACCTCCTCCCACCGGCGGTCCTGGCGCTGGTCCCCGGGGGTGACATGTCGACCACGACCGGGTGGATCAACGCGCAGGTCATGTCGTTGACGGCCCCAGGAGCCCTTATCGTGGTGGCGATCCTCTCGGCGGTGCGGGGCACCGTCGGAGAAGAGGATCGAGGCACCCTGGCCATGCTGTTGGGCAACGGCGTCGGTCGGGTGACGTTCGGTATGGCCAAGCTGGGCGCGATGCTGGCACATGTGCTCCTGACCGGAGCGGTGTTGACCGCGGGCCTGCTGGCCGCCAACGCGATCTGGGCTCTCGACGTACCCTCCACCCACCTCGTCGCAGCAGGGGCTCACGCCGTCACCTTGGGGTGGTTCTTCGGCGCAGTCTGCCTCGCCATCGGGCTGTCTACCGGGCGCTTCCGGCTCACGGCGATGCTCAGCGCGGCTCTTGCCGCCACGTCGTTCGTCGTCGCAACCTTCTTCCCTCTCTCCGATGCACTCAGCGGGTGGGAGAGGCTCAGCCCCTGGTACTACTTCAGCGCCGCCGACCCGCTCAACGCAGGGGTCCAGTATGACTACCTCATAGTGTTATGGGGCGTGTCCATGACTTTATTCATACTTTCTCTTTGGGTATTCGTCAGGCGCGATCTCAAGAACTAGTAGCGATTCTCTGTTTGCGTAGATCCGAATACCGGATTCACCACTTTTCCTGCACACTAGGGAAATCGCGGATAGCGATATCCCTGCCATCGACCATGCACGAGGTCGGTGGAGAGTGCCCGTCGTGAGTTGGAGAATTCCTATGCCTGTTGTCGTCTACCGCTGTGTGGCCGCCCTTCTCGGGGTGGTCTTGGTACTTGCGGCGAGTCTGCTCATCGCCCCGTCCACCCGGGCGTCACTCGGTGCTCAGGACGACAACAACACCCCGCAGGAGCTCACGGTCGAACTGACCGATGAGCAGGCTGACGGGACCTGGACCGGCACGGCTGAGCTCGGTGCAGGCGTCAACATCGTGGGAGCCACCTGGACGTCCGCCAACGACGCGCCAGGCACCGCACGGTTCCGGACCGGGACCGATGGAGCGTGGTCTCCCTGGCAGGACATGGCGGTCAGCGCCACCGAGGTGTCCACGGGGACAGAAGGAGACCTGGTGATGGGGCCTCTCGAGCTCGAGATCGAGGTCACGGCGGCGGCCAGCGCAGTCACGCTGACCGTGTGGTCGGTGCCCGCTGAGGGGGGCGACAGTGACGCTGTGAAGCGCCGCGTCGATGGGAGCTCTTTGAGCAGCAAGTACGGCGGCACGGAAGCGACGAGGCAGGCCGCTTCGGGCGCGTCGCCGGGTCTGGTCATCGGCACCCGTGCGCAATGGGGGGCTGACGAGTCGCTGCGAAAGTGGAGTCCGAACTACATCGACGACACTGAGGGCGTCACTATTCACCATACTGCGGGCACCAACAACTACTCCGCTTCCCAGGTGCCGGCAATTCTGCGCGGAATTTACCAGTACCACGCCGTCACCAGGGATTGGGGAGACGTTGGGTACAACCTTTTTGTGGATAAGTACGGCCGCGCGTGGGAAGGCCGGCGCGGCGGTCCCGAGGCATCTTTGCGCACCGCCCACGCCTTGGGGATGAACTACAGCACGGCTGGCATCGCGCTGATCGGTGACTACAACACAGCCAGCGTGCCGCGAGCAGCCTTCGACGGGTTGGCCCGGGTGACGGCTTGGAAACTCATCACCCACGGCGTCAACCGCAGCAGCAGCTTCGACCACGAGAACGACGCTGAGGGATGGATGCGCACCCTGCCCGCGGTGCACGGGCACCGGGATGTGAACCAGACCAGCTGCCCCGGGGACCGCTTCTATGCCCGCATCGGCGAGTTCCGCTCCAAGGTCCGCTCCTACGGGCGGGACGCCGTCGCGATGCAGCGTGTCTCCGGCCCGGACCGCTACGCCACGGCAGCTGAGCTGGCCTCGGCAGCACATCCCTTCGGCGCCGACACCGTCTACATCACCCGCGGGGTCGACATCATCGAGGCCCTGACCGTTGGCGCATCGGCAGCCCATGAGGACGACGCATTGCTCTTGACCAAGTCCAGCTCGTTGCCACCGGTCACTGCCGCCCAAATCCGCAAGCTCGACCCGAAGGAAGTGGTGGTGGTGGCGGAGCCGTCGCGGATCTCGCCGGCGGTGCTGAAGCAGATCAGGGAAGCGACCGACGCCCCGGTGCGCCAGATCACGCCTGCCGATCAGTACGAGCTGGCTGCCGGACTGTCCCGTGCGTGGTCGCAGTCCCCGGTGGTCTACGTCGCCTCGGGTCAGGAGCCTGCTGACGCCCTGTCCGGCGGAGCGGCCGCGGCGCACGACGACGCACCCCTGCTGTTGAGTACCTCCGGAAACATGCCGGCGACCACCCAGCAAGAGCTCGCCCGGCTGCAACCGCAGGAGGTCGTCATCCTCGGCGGGACGAGCCGGATCCCGTCACGGGCCAAGGACGACGTCCTGCGGAACGTGCCTGGCGCCACCGTGACCCGTATCGCCGGGTCGAACCGGTATAGCACCTCGGCTCTGGTCTCCGGTGAGCGTTTCGACCGCAGCTCGCGCGCCTTTCTGGCCAACGGCTCGGCCAGCATCGACGCGATCGCAGGCACCCAGTACGCCGCGGCCAGCGACAGCCCGGTGCTGCTGAGCCGCCGGTCCTGTCGATCCGCCGAGGTCGCGAACACCATGGATGACCTGGGCACCGATCTGCACGTCCTGCTCGGCGGGCCGGTGCAGCTCGACGACGCGAGCGCGACTGGGGTCTGCCGCTAGGGGCGCTCAGCGACCTTCGCTGACCAGGCTCGACGCGAGGCGGGATCGTCCAGACGCCAGTTCGCGCCGCGGGTGGACTGGAAGTACAGGACGAACTTCGCGCCGTGGGTCTCGGCATACCCGCCGAGC
>JBASAN010000207.1:0-9744 GCA_049650625.1 Ornithinimicrobium sp. | reverse complement strand
CTGCGCTTGCTCTTGTTGAGGTGGGTGACGTAATCCAACAACCCGTCGTCGTACTTGAACGTCACCATCTTCCCCGTGGTGTTGCTCGCCTCCGGGATCCGGTCCTCGTCGAGGTTCTCATCGGCGTCGACCCGGTCGATCGGGTCATCGTCGAGAGCGTCAGGGTCCGGCACGTGCTCGACCCGCTCGTCCGCCAACGTGATGGTCAGACCCTTGTTCAGGAACGCCATCTGCTGGAAGCGGGCCCGCAGCGTCTCGAAGTCGAAGTCGACGGTGTCGAAGATCTCCGGCGAGGGCCAGAACGTGACCATCGTGCCGGTCTCGGACGTGGGGATCTCCTCGTCCTTCGACAACGGCTCCTGCGGCACCCCCAGGCGATAGGTCTGCCGGAAGACGTGACCGAGCTGGCGCACCTCGACGTCCAAGCGCTCGGAGAGCGCGTTGACGACGGAAGAACCGACACCGTGCAGCCCGCCGGAGACGGCATACCCCCCGCCACCGAACTTGCCTCCCGCGTGCAGCTGTGTCAGGACCAGCTCGACCGCCGGCTTCTTCTCCACCGGGTGGATATCGGTGGGGATACCCCGGCCGTTGTCGACGACCCGAACCCCGGCGTTGGCCAGCAGGGTGATCGCGATGTGGTCGGCGTGGCCGGCCAGGGCTTCGTCGACCGAGTTGTCGACGATCTCCCACACCAGGTGGTGCAGGCCACGCTCGCCGGTCGAGCCGATGTACATCCCCGGTCGCTTCCGCACCGCCTCCAGGCCCTCGAGGACCTGGATCGCGTTGGCGTCGTAAGAAGGAGTGGTCGCCAATGACGCCGGGGCGGTCTCGCCTGTCTCCACCTCTGTCGGGTCGTTATCGGGTCCGGTGTGATCCTCGGGTCCAACCGTAGTCACGGGGCTCCTCTGCAATAAGGGACAGACCTCATAAGTTTACCTGTCCCGCACCCTCAGACGTGCCATATGGGGACCATGAATGCCCACAGGCACGATTTTCAGCCCCAGACCCATGATCGTGTATGCACCCTGGCCCCAAATCGGGTCAGAACGGCGTTCAGCCGTAGGTGTCCCGAGGCCCTCTCCCCGGCGCCCGCAGCGGTCCCTTGCGCCAGCTGGGACCGCCTGGTGCATGCACCACGATGTCGCTCACGATGTCCGTCCCGACCTCGGTCTCGATCCGGGTCAGGATGGAGTGGGTCATCAGCTTCATCTGCGTGGCCCACGCTGTGGAGTCCGCCTGCACGGTCAAGACCGTGCCTTCGAAGCTCACGGGCACAACGTGACTCGCGACGTGTTCACCCACGATCACCGGCCACCGACCCACCACCGACCCGACCTGGACGTCCGCGTCCCAGCCGCGTCCAGCGATCAGGGCCCGCACCTCAACGCCCCGCACGGCGGGATCCCGCCGACTCTCCGGCTGACCCGCCAGTCCACGCTTGCGTCCCAGCCCTGATCCCGCCGCGGGGGAGCGTCCTGCCTGGCCGGGCCGATAGCCTCGCGCCTTCGCGTTGGCCCGCGCGCGGGCCAACGCCTCAGCCGCCACCGACATCCCCCCGTCGTCATCCGAGGAGTCAGTGGGAGGCTCAGGATCCATCATGAGGCAGGCGTCAACCGGGAAGTGATCTTCTGCTCGGCCACATCGAAGATGGCCCCCGCAACGAGGTCTTCGGGCACATCCTCGGCCACCGCCGCGGTGACGATGACCTGCTCACAGTCGCCCACCATGTCGGCCAAACGAGTCCTGCGGCCCGCGTCCAGCTCCGCGAATACGTCGTCCAGGATGAGCACGGGATCCGTGCCCAGGTCGTGGCGGAGCAGTTGGAAAGAGGCCAGCCTCAAGGCCAAAGCGATGGACCATGACTCCCCGTGACTGGCATACCCTTTCGCCGGCACCTCCCCGAGCGACAGCACCAGGTCGTCGCGGTGTGGACCCACGAGCGACACCCCCCGTTCCAGCTCGGCCGCGGAGCGCTGCTCCATCGTCCGGAGGATGGCTTCCTGCAGATCCTCTTGATCAGGCACCGTTCCGCGCGCAATGTCGGCGGCGGCCTCGTCGTGCAGCGAGGACCGATAGGACGCCGCCACCGCCATATCCCGGTCGCTGGCGCTGATCTGCGCGTACGACTCGTCCAGATACGGCTGCAGGTCACGCAGCAACCGCAGCCGGGCGTAACTCAGGGCCGCCCCGATCTGGGCCAGATGGGTGTCGAAAACCGACAGTGTTGCCCGAGCACTCTCTCCGGCCTCGCTCTGGCCACTGCCTCGGCGACCACCAGAACCCGGCCGCATGGACTTCAGCAGCGCATTGCGTTGCTTCAGCGCCTTCTCGTAGTCCTGGCGCACCCCGGACCACCGAGGCTGCCGAGCCACCAACAGGTTGTCGAGGAAGGCCCGCCGCTCCGTGGGCTCACCCTTGACCAGGGCCAGGTCCTCCGGAGCAAAGAGCACGGTGCGCAGGGTCCCCAGCACGTCCCGGGGGCGAGTGAGCACGGACCGGTTCAACCGAGCTCGGTTGGCCCGGCCGCCGACGATCTCGAGCTCCACCAACGAGTCGCGACCCTCCCGGAGCACCCCGGCACGGATGATCGCCGTGGTGCTCCCGTGCCTGATCAGGGGCGCATCGCCGGAAACACGGTGGCTTCCCAGGGTCGCAACGTACCCGGCCGCCTCGATGAGGTTGGTCTTGCCCTGTCCGTTGCGGCCCAGAAGAGTGCTGACCCCGGCCTCGAAGCGCACCTCGGCGCTGCCGTAGCTGCGGAAGTCGACCAGATCCAGCGAGGTCAGGCGCATCGGTGCTTCACGACAGGGGTTCGGCGATGCACAAGATCAGGGATGCTCAGTGTGAAGCGGAACCACTGCCCGAAGTCGGGCCGGACTCACCCGAGGATGCGGCTGTGCCGGAGGAGGGTCCGGCGTTGGAAGCCTCGACGTCGTCCAACATGCGGACATCGTGTCCACCGAAAGCGCCACGGAGCGCGGCGACAGCCTGCATCGACGGCGAGTTGTCCTGCCGAGACACGAAACGCGCGAACAGCGCCGCGCTGAGCACCGGCATGGGAACCTCGTTCTCGATGGCTTCCATGACCGTCCAGCGGCCTTCTCCGGAGTCCGTCGTGTAGGCGTCCACACCCTTGAGCTCGGGGTTCTTCTCCAGGGACTCGACCAGGAGGTCCAGCAGCCAGGAGCGCACCACGGTGCCACGGCTCCACGCGTTGAAGCACCCGGTGACGTCCTTGATGATGTCCTTCTTGAGCAGCAGCTCGAAGCCCTCGCCGTAGGCGTGCATCAGGCCGTACTCGATGCCGTTGTGCACCATCTTGGCGTAGTGACCAGAACCGACGTCGCCGGCATGGACGAAGCCCTCTTCGCGCGGGCCCTCGGGACGCAGCGCGTCGAAGATGGGCATGGCCATCTCCACGTGCTCTTCGCGACCCCCGCACATCAACCCGTAGCCGTTCTCCAGACCCCAGATACCGCCGGAGACACCGCAGTCGACGTAGCCGATGCCCTTGGGAGCCAGGTGGTCATCGTGCTTCTGGTCGTCGAGGTAGAACGAGTTCCCGCCCTCGATGACCAGGTCACCTTCCTCGAGCAGGTCTCCCAGCTGGGCCACCGTCTTGTGAGTGGGCTCACCGTGCGGGACCATCACCCACACGGTCCGCGGGGCCTGCAGGCCCTGCACGAGCTCCTCGATAGTGGCGACGTCCGTCAGGTCCTCGTTCAGGTCGTACCCGATGACCTCGTGGTCCGCGTTGCGCAACCGATCGCGCATGTTGGCGCCCATTTTGCCCAGGCCGATCATTCCAAGCTGCATGTCAGATCCTCACTTCGTGGGTGATGTTCACTGCTGTAGCCAGAACGGGTCAGGGATGCCGACGAGAACGTCAGCCCGCGAACCGGACGGGCATCAAGACGTAACGGTATGACTCATCGGCCTCACCGTCGATCTCAGTTTGTCCGCTGAGCACGGCCGGTCGCGACGGTTGGGTGAAGGCCATCCGGGTGAAAGCTGCTCCGAGAGCGCCCAGACCATCGAGCAGGAACTGCGGGTTGAAGGCGATCTCGACCTCCGGACCGGTCAACTTGGCCTCGATCGCCTCGCTGCCCTGAGCGTCCTCGCCGGTCCCCGCTTCGATGGCTACCTGGCCGTCGGTCAGGCGCAGCCTCACCGGCGTGTTGCGCTCGGCGACCAACGCCACGCGACGCACGGCCTCGATGAGCGCGTGGGTGTCGATCACCGCCACGGTGTCGACGCTGTTCGGGAAGATGCTGGTGACCTTGGGATATTCACCGTCGAGTAGCCGTGTCGTCGCACGCCGCGAACCGGCTTCGAAGCCGATCAACCCGTGACCGCCGTCCGCATCGCCCAACGCGATGTCGATCGAGCCGGCCGCGCCGAGCGCCTTGGCCGTCTCGGACAACGTGCGGGCCGGGATCAATGCGACGTGGTTGGCGTCCGTGTTGTCCGGGGTCCACGTGAACTCCCGCATCGCGAGCCGGTAGCGGTCCGTGGCCAGCATGGTGACCTTCTCACCATCGATCTCGACTCTGACCCCGGTGAGAATCGGGAGGGTGTCGCCGCGATCGGCGGCGACCGAGACCTGAGCCACCGCCTGGGTGAAGGTGTCGCCACTGATGTTTCCGCTGGGTACGGCGGGAGTAGGGAGCGAGGGATAGTCGTCGACGGGCATCTGGATCAGCGAGAAGCGACTGGATCCGCACTTCAACGCCACCTTGGTGCCCTCGGTGCTGAAGTCCACGGGCTGGGGAGGCAGGTTCCGGGAGATGTCCGCCATCAACTTTCCGAGCACCAGCACCGTGCCGCCCTCGGTGACGTCTGCAGCCACGGTGACCGTGGCCGAGATCTCGTAGTCGAAGGCTGAGAGGGTCAGCGTCCCCGATTCGTCCGCTTCCAACAGCACACCCGCCAGGACCGGCACCGGCGGCCGGCTACTCAATCCACGGACAACCCAGGCCACGGCCTCTGCAAGCACGTCGCGCTCGACACGGAACTTCACGACAGTCAGCCTTTACCCTCGGATTTCCGGCTCGGGGATGTGAGCCGGGACACGTGCAGGATGACATTAGTCGCCTGGGTGGACCAGGCCAACCCGAAGCAGAAAGGTTGTTCTTCTCGGAAGGGACGCGGGATGAGCTTCTCGGGAGGAAAGGGTCTCGTAGTCGTCTTCGGGGGTGTGGACGCTGTGGACAAGCACGCTGCGCCCCAGGTCAACCGGCGTGTCGGGGGTGGGGGTTCGGGGTGGACGAGACGGGGATGAATGACACGCTCATGGGGACGCGCACGGGAAATCCACAGCCCCGCCAACGGCACCCCCCGGATATCCCCGGATGTGATGTCGTCATCCCCCCGCCCTGCACAGGCCCTGTGCACACAGGAGATCGCCTGTGCATGAACAGAAGGTTTCGATCACGTGTGGGTGCGTTGACCTGCCCGGACACTGGTTGCGCTACCCACAGCTTTGTCCACAGAAAATGTGGATAACACTTGTGGATAAGCGAGCGGCCGCCTTGCGGATGATTCCGGTGAGCTCGGTGATCTGGTCGAAGAGGGAGCGCCGCTCGCCGATCAGCTGTCTGATCTTGCGCTCTGCGTGCATCACCGTCGTGTGGTCGCGTCCCCCGAACTCCTGCCCGATCTTCGGCAGCGACAGGTCGGTCAGCTCGCGACACAGGTACATGGCGATCTGTCGCGCGTTGACCAGTGTGCGCGACCGCGAAGGACCGCACAGGTCATCGGTTGAGATCCTGAAGTACTCGGACACTTCGGTCAGGATCGTGGCGGCGGTGATGCGGCCGGAGTTCGCGTTCGGGATGATGTCTTTGAGCACGTGGGAAGCCAGGTCGACGGTTGGGGGCTGACCCGACAACGACGCGAACGCCGTGACCCTGATGAGTGCGCCCTCGAGCTCGCGGATATTGGTGCTGATCTTGCTGGCGATGAGTTCCAGCACGTCCGGAGGGGTGGACATCCGCTCCTGAGCAGCCTTCTTCTGCAGGATCGCGATGCGCGTCTCCAGGTCGGGTGGCTGGACGTCGGTCAACAGGCCCCACTCGAAGCGGCTCCGTAGCCGCTCGGCGAAGCCGGAGAGCTTCTTCGGCGGCTGGTCCGAGGTGATCACGACCTGCTTCTCGCTGTTGTGCAGGGTGTTGAACGTGTGGAAGAACTCCTCGACGGTCTGCTCCTTGCCCTGCAGGAACTGGATGTCGTCGATCAGCAGGAAGTCGATGTTGCGGTATCGACGCTGGAAGGCCCCCGCCTTGTCGTCGCGAATGCTGTTGATGAAGT
The DNA here is from genome assembly GCA_049650625.1 of Ornithinimicrobium sp. Taxonomy (GTDB): domain Bacteria; phylum Actinomycetota; class Actinomycetes; order Actinomycetales; family Dermatophilaceae; genus Ornithinicoccus. Next base: position 3,432 of record JBASAN010000207.1, on the reverse strand, counting down.
CGTTGGTGAACTCTTCGGAGTTGACGTACCGCACCCGCGTCTGGGGATAGAGGTTCCGTGCGTAGTGGCCGATGGCGTGAAGCAGGTGAGTCTTGCCGAGGCCGGACTCGCCGTAGATGAACAACGGGTTGTAGGCCCGGGCCGGCGCCTCGGCGACCGCTAGTGAGGCTGCGTGTGCGAAGCGGTTCGAAGACCCTGAGACGAAGGTGTCGAACGTGTACTTCGGGTTGAGTCGCGAGTCGCCGTCCGTGGTGGTCGCAGCGCCGATCCCAACAGGGTGGGCCGCCTCGCGCCTGAGGCCGTCACGCGGAGCGGGGTCCGGCGTCTCAGGCGGATCGTGACCCTCTGCGGCATCGTCGCGACCCCCGGTCGACGCTGCCGCGACGCTCCCCTCGTCCTCCACCTGACGCCGCAGGTCCGCATCCACGGTGATCGCCAGCCGGACCTCTTGACCGAGAAGGTTGGTCAGTGCCTGGACCACCGCCAGTCGCAGGGTGGTTTCCAGCGTGTCCTTGGTGTGTTCATAGGGGACCGCGAGCAACGCCGTGGAGTCCAGCAGACCCACCAGACGGGTCAGCCGGAGGAAGGCCCGGTCGCGGGGGGCGATGCCGGAGGTGTCGACGTGCTCGACGACGCGCGACCAGACCTGCGCAAAATCAATCGGCTCTGCGGTCATGGTGTGTCCTCGTCTGTTGGCTCTGCCCACTGCCCGGTCGATCTTCGCAGTGCCGCACGGTTTTTGGTGAGCCCGTCCTCGCCCCGGGCTTCCGACGTGCCTGTCCACAACCTTATCCACAAGCTGTGTACAAAGGGATGGACAAAAGTTTCGCGGAGGAACGGACGCTACCACTTTGCGTCGGCCCGGCCTACCGACCTGGTGCGACGCCGTTTGACCCGTGGCTGCACGCTCCCGTACCGTACGGAGGTCCGTGTGACGTCCATCTTGCGTGCCTATCCGTCGACCACCAGCGGTCGACAAGGACCGGACTCAGCATGGTCAGCTACAGAATTTCCCTGGTGCGGTGGCCCGTGCCACCGCGATTAATGGAGTTGTGATGAGCAAGCGTACTTTCCAGCCGAACACCCGACGTCGGTCCAAGGTGCACGGATTCCGTCTACGTATGCGCACGCGCGCCGGACGCAGCATCGTGGCATCGCGCCGCCGTAAAGGTCGCGAAAAACTGACGGCCTGAGGAGTTCCGCCGTTTCCGGCTGGGCTCATGCTGCCGCAGCGTCACCGGCTCCGTAAGCCGGCCGAGTTCACCTCCGTGTTGCGCGGTGGTGGGCGTGGTGGTGCTCGCCGTGCGGGGACACCCAGACTGATCGTGCATGGTAGGCGAGTGGAGACTGACACGGAGCGGCCGGCACGAGTCGGATTCGTCGTGTCCTCCGCCGTAGGGAACTCCGTGGTCCGCCACCGCGTCACCCGACGGCTGCGCGCGTTGATGGCGGACCGCATCGTCTCCTGTCCTGACGGCACGGACCTGGTCGTCCGGGCCAATCCGGCTGCAGGGCAGGCCCGTTCTTCTGATTTGGGCCGCGATCTGGATCGCGCGTTGAGTCGGGTCCTGCAATGATGCGGATGCTGGCGATTCCGTTGGTCTGGCTCGTGGTGGCGTACCAGTACCTGGTCTCGCCCCTCCTCGGGCCGACCTGCAAGTTCTACCCCTCATGCTCCGCGTATGCCGTCGCGGCGCTGAGGGAGCACGGGGCGATCCGCGGAGTGTGGTTGACGTTCCGTCGCTTGCTGCGGTGCCACCCGTGGAGTCACGGTGGTGTCGACCATGTCCCCTCGCGCGAGGCACGCGTGCACCCAATGATCGGTGAGCACAGCTCACCCCAACACTGAGGACGCATCAGCTTGTTCGACACACTGCTCTTCCCGTTCACCTGGTTCGTCTCGACGATCATGGTGGGCTTCGAGCTCCTGCTGACCAACTTGGGCATGTCCGACACCAGCGGCGCCACTTGGGTGTTGTCGATCGTCGGCTTGGTGGTGGTCCTGAGGATCCTGCTGATGCCCCTTTTCGTGCGTCAGATCCGGTCACAGCGCCGGATGCAGCTCCTGCAGCCGGAGCTGATGAAGATCCAGAAGAAGTACAAGGGCAAGAAGGACGAGGCCTCGCGCAAGGCGATGACCGAGGAGTCCTTCGGGTTGTACAAGAAGCACGGCACCAACCCCTTCTCCTCGTGTCTGCCGATCCTGCTGCAGATGCCGTTCTTCTTCGCACTGTTCCGGATGTTGAACGGTCTTCCGGATCTTGCTGCAGGACAACGGGATTCCATCGGCTTCTTCACGCAGGAGCTGGCTATCAAGATGGAAGACTCGACCATCTTCGGCGCGCAGCTGTCCTCCAGCTTCCTGCACACCGACGGTGACCCCGCCGCCAAGGTGTTGTCGATCGTCTTGATCCTGCTGATGTCGTTCACGCAGTTCATCACCTCACATCAGCTGATGCGCAAGAACATGCCCGCAGCAGCGCTGGACGGCCCGATGGCCCGTCAGCAACAGATCCTGATCTACGCCCTACCGATCATGTTCGCCGTTTTCGGCGTCAACTTCCCGCTCGGCGTGCTCATCTACTGGACCACGACCAACCTGTGGACCATGGGGCAGCAGTTCTTCGTCATTCGCAGGATGCCTGCGCCTGGCTCGTTGGCCGAGAAGGCGCTCGAAGAACGTCGTCTGGCCAAGGGCAAGCCCATTCAGAAGTTCCAGCTCAGCGGCGCGGACGAGGCTGAGACGGTGCCTCCCACCGTGATCCGCGACAGCGGCCAGCGCGTTCAGCCTCAGGGCAAGAAACGAGCCAAGAACAAGAGAAAGAGCAACAGACCCAAGGGCCGCTAGCGCCCACCGGATCAGCCCTCGAAGCGCGCTCCAGCACCGTGCGCACGAAGCGATCCGACGACATCCCATCCCAGCCCACCGATACTCAGGAGCACGGCTATGGACACCACAACCGATCACGCAGGGCCGAGCGACACCGCGGAAGAAACCGTCGAGGTCGCTGAAAGCACCGAAGTCCCCGACCAGCAGGACCAGGACCAGAGCACCGAGGGACCGTCTTCCTCGACCCGTCGCAGCCGTGCGGCGGCCGACCTGGAGCGTGAAGGGGAGGTCGCGGCAGACTTCCTGGAGACCCTTATGGACATCGCCGACCTGGATGGAGACCTCGAGGTTGACGTTGACGGAGATCGGGCCGCAGTGTCGATCGTTGACTCCGACGAAGGAAGCGTGCCGCGGCGCCTGGTAGGCAACAAGGCGGTCGTCCTCGAGGCTCTGCAAGAGCTGACGCGGCTCGCGGTGCAGGCTGAGACCGGGGAACGCAGCAGGCTCATGCTGGACATCGGTGGCCATCGCGCGCAGCGCCGAGACACTCTCGTGCAGAGCGCAGCCGACGTCATCGCGACCGTGAAGGCTGACGGGCAGCG
>JBASAN010000206.1:0-1804 GCA_049650625.1 Ornithinimicrobium sp. | reverse complement strand
GCGAATGCATCACAGCGCTCGCCGACGGTAGCGTCGGGCACGTCGAGGTCTTCCGGTTGGGCTGGTGTAGGAACCCCCATCCTCGGGAGACCTCGACCTCTATCCCCGGACCGCCGCGCCAGCGCCCTTTACACCCTCAATTGCGAAGAGCCGCTTTACTGCCTGGTGCGTTGTACATCTTGTCGTCCAAACGGCTCGTTGGCCGCTGGGGCGCCACATCGACCGACCGGGCGTTCCGGTTCGTAGGTTCCTCGGCCGTCCTGCATGAACTCGGGCGCCAGCGACCTACTGGATTTGGGTGGACCCAGCGAGCCGAGCTGGCAGCTAGGAGCGATCCGTCTCGGTGGCTGTGGCTGCTCGCGGTGGGCTACGTCGCGGTGCCTATGGGTGCAGAAAACCACCGGGACGAGCATCCGAAGGATCGTCAACGCCCTGCGACCCTTGCAACAGATCGCGGTGCGCATCGGCGGCCACGAACACCTCGCAGAGGACACCAACCCACCCCAGCCGCCGAGGCAATCCTTTTTACGTGATCGAGATCGACTCTCACTGACACACCCTGGTGGCACGACTCAGAGCTGGACGTCGAAACGTGTTCGAGGGAAATCGGGGGGCAGCGATCAAGGACCCGCTTGCTTTTTGCGCGAGTATTGATCGCTATGCCAATGGTGAGAACCGCGAGGCCGGCCGCACCGACACTTCACCATTGACGGCTCTTCTTACTTGAGGTGGGGGCTGGTCAGTCCGCCTCCGATCAGCAGCATCCGTAGCCGGTAGTTGTCGCGGTTGCGGAACCCGCGGGCGACGCGGCGGTGGAGCTCGATGAGGCCGTTCATGGCCTCGGTGCCGCCGTTGTTCGAGCGGGCGGTGTCGAAGTAGGCCAAGAACGCCGCACGCCACCGCTTCAGGGTGCGGCCCAGTCGGGCGATCTCGAGGACCGGGCAGGTCGGGAACGACTCGAGGACCTTCTCGGCGATCTTGCGGCCCTCGGCGGTGTCACGGTGGCGGTAGGCCGAGCGGAGCTGCTGGGCGCACGACCAGGCGATGTAGACCTGAAGGTGCTCATCTTCGTTGGCGGCGATGGCTTTCTCGAGGCGGGTCCATTGCTTGTCGGTGAGCTTCCCCGCACCGGCACGCAGGAGCTTCTGGATGCCGTAGAGCGGGTCGCCCTTGCGGCCGCGGTGCCCGAGGGTCTCTTGCTGGACCCGGCGCCGACATTCATCGACCGCGGCGGTGCCGAGCTTCACGACATGGAAGGCGTCGAGGACCGCGACGGCGTCCTCGAGCTGGTCATCGATGGCGCTCTTGTAGCCCTGGAAGGGGTCGAGTGCCGCGATCTTCACCCCGTCACGGAACCCTTCGCCGCGCTCGGCCAGCCAGTCGGCGTAGGCCTTGCCCGAGCGGCCCGGGACGAGGTCGAGGAGCCGGGCGCGGACCCGTCAGTGCTGGTCACGGGACAGGTCGACCATCCCGGTCAGCTCCTTCGGTCCCCGGCCACCCTGGTCGATGGGCTTGGTCGAGACGTGGTGCCAGATGTGCTCATCGACGCCCAGAGACGAGACGTTCTCGAACCTGGTGGGGTCTGCGGCCATCTCCTCGAGCAGGGGCTTGATCGAGCGCCACACGGTGCGCCATGAGGTGCCCAACTGGCGGGCCAGCCCCTGGACGGAGGCGTGCTCGCGACGGATCTGGGCGATCGCCCACCAGCACGCCCGCACCGTGAGCAGCGCCCGTGGTCGGGCGAGCCCGTCGTGCTGCTCGGTCCACCCGCCGGCGCCGCAGCGGGGTTCGGCGCAGCGCCAGG
>JBASAN010000205.1:0-18035 GCA_049650625.1 Ornithinimicrobium sp. | reverse complement strand
TCCTACGGTGGCGTGCAGGTCTCCCTCACCCAGGAGCCCGGCGAAACGGGTCCCGAGGCGGCTCTGGACGTCGCCAACTTCCCGGTCGGCAACGCCTCCTACGAGCGCACCTTCGCGGTGCCCCAAGACCTCGCCGACCAGCTCTCGGCCGGCGACGGAGTGGTTGTCGTCCACGGTGTGGACCACAACGGCAACGGCGAGTACGACGGTGACATGGAATCCGACCTGGACCCGTCGTTGCCAGCCGAAGCCACCGACCCAGCTGCCTGTGGTGAGCTGAATGCCGCGCAGATGGCGATGCCCGAAGGTGGCGTCGAAACCGGTGGAGGCTCGACTCAAGGCACCGAGTATGCCGGACTGCTTGCCCTGGGCACCCTGGCCTTCGGGGCCGGAGCTGCTGGCCTGGTCGTCAACCGTCGTCGCGGAACCAGCGCTTCGCGCTGAGCGAGATGACAACCACCTCAGGAGGCCGCGGGCACATCATGGTGCCTGCGCTCTCCGTCCTCCTGCTCCTACTGGGTTTGACGGCGCTGACCTTTGTGTTGATGAATCAGCAGGCAGACCCGCCGGCTCCAGGGTCCGACGCCACCGCTGCCTCGGTCGTCGAGGACGCTGAACCGCAGAGCGCGGTCACCACGGCACCCCGTGCTGGCACCAGCGAGTCCTCCGATCGTTCCGGCGAGGCGTCCGCGACCCTGCCCCAACCCCAAGACGACGGGGTTGGCACCGCGCAGGCTGCTCCAGCACCACCGTCGTTGGATCCATCGGAGCCCGTAGCCGTGCGCATCAGCAGTAGTGATATCGCTTCTGATCTGCATCCCCTTGGTCTGACCGAGAACGGCGCCCTGGACGTGCCATCCGGCAATCTCTACAACCAAGCGGCCTGGTACGAGGGTTCGCCCACCCCCGGCGAGATCGGCCCTGCTGTGATCGAGGGGCATGTGACCAGCCAGGGATCCACGCCCTCCGTCTTCTTCGAGCTGGGTTCTGTGGACATCGGCGATGAGATCGAGGTGGACCGGGAGGATGGCAGCACTGCGACCTTCGAGGTCTACGACACCGGCTCCTTCCCTAAAGACGACTTCCCCAGTCTGGCCGTGTACGGCCGCACAAACTATGCCGAGCTGCGAGTCATCACCTGTGGTGGTGACTACAGCGCCGAGCAACGTCGCCATGTCGACAATGTGGTTGTTTTTGCGCGTCTGGTCGACGCCGCGTGACCCTTGAATCGGTCGATCAACTGCATTCCTAGCTCGCGAGCGAACACGCGGGCCAGACGGTCGAAAGTGTGCGACGAAGCCGCAGGCCCCTCATTGTCACGGGTGAGGGCCCTGCGGCTTTCTCGTGCTCACTGCTCTGTGCACGAGGGTTGACGGTCGGCGCCTACAGCCTCCGTACGCCGGGTTGGGGCCTACCGATCTGGTGCGTGCGTAGGGCGTCGTTCGAACTCTTCGGACCCAGCGGTGACGGCAACCGTCACGGGGGGAGGTCTAGCTCGAGATGGGGAGGACGACGACCGGCTCGGTGGTGGGTTGGGCTGATCCACCGGCGGGCTCGACGCTCAGGGCAAACGCGACGACTTCGGCGGGGTCCCCTTCCAGCTCGGCTTCACCAGCAGTGTCACCAGCCCCGTTGTCGAGCACTCCGGCGGAGAGGATCTGCTCATCGGAGTTGACCCACCATGCCTGGTAGACCTCGTCATCCGCGAGCTCCGGCAGGTCCTCGGTGATGAGGACAGCTCGATCCAGGGAAGCCGATGCCACAACGGTCACCTGTTCCCCCTCGTATTCGGCCTCGAAGGTCCGAGCGTCGTCCGCCTGGACGACCTGGTCTATCGGGCTCAGATCGTCACTGACTCCCTGCCAGATTCCCCAACCTCCCACGGCGAGAAGTCCAGCCGCGGCCAGACCCCATAGCGCACGGCTACCCGAACGGCTCGAGGTCGCGACGGACTCCGGCGCAGCCGAAGACGGTGCAGGTGGTGCACTGCCCCGTTCCTGCTCAGCGATCAGATCCATGAGTCGCGTTCGCAGCTCGGCCGGCGGGGCCACTTCGTAGCCATTGCTGAGCAGGACTGCGGCCTCGGTGAGCTGGTGCAGCTCGGCGCGGCAGCGTTCACACTCGTGGAGGTGTTGTTCGACCTGGGCGCGCTCCTCGACGTCGACGGCGTCGATCGCATAGGCGCCCATGAGGTCATCGACATGGGGTGAAGTCGATGTCATAGCGGGCCTCCCATGCTCTCTCGTAGTTTGCGCAAGCCATCGCGGATACGCGTTTTGGCAGTACCCAAGGGGACTCCGAGGGCCTCGGAAACCTCCCGGTGCGTCATGCCTTGGAAGTACGCCATCTCAACTGCCTCTTGGTGCGGAGGCCCAAGGTCGATGACGGCCGTTCGCACTGCAGTTGCCTGCCAACGGTCTTCAACCTCCTGGCTTGTCGGATCTAGCGTGGGCCTATCGCGACGTGATTCGTAGTCCTCGTCCCGAACGGATTGCGCTTGCGCGGATCTCACTCGGTCGACGGCGCGTCGATGGGCCAGGGTCATGAGCCAAGACAGCGCACTACCGCGAGAGGCGTCGAAGCTGGAGGCGTTGTTCCAGATCTGCAGGAAGACTTCCTGGGTGACCTCTTCGGACTGAGCGTGGTCCCGCAGAATGCGCACCACCAAGCCATGAATCCGAGGGGAGACCTGGTCGTAGAGCGTAGCGAAGGCGAGCTGGTCACGAGACGCCGTCAGGCGCAACAGTTCTTCCAAACTGGGCTCGGCCGACTCGTCCACAGCACCATCATGACGCACCGTTACGCCCTGGGCAGAACAGGACACACAGCGGGGGTGTGTCGCGTTGACCCTGTACGACGCCATGCTTGACTAGGTGTCACTCCGAAGCGGACGTCAGATCCGAGTCGGATCCCAGCGAAAGGAGCACAGACGTGAATGCCACTTTGTCCCCCGGACTGACCACTGCCCACCGTTGCGATCGTTGCGGCGCACAGGCCTACGTCCGCGCTCGCCTGGCTGACGGACTGCAGTTGCACTTCTGCGCTCACCACGGCCGCGCCCACTTGGATAAACTGCGCGATCTCGAAGGCATCACCATCACCGATGAGTCGGAGCGTTTGTATGAGGAGTCCCAGCCGGCTGGCTGAGCCAACGTGACCACCGTTACGGTGGCCGCCGCCCTGGTGATGATGGTGGGCCTGGTGGGGATCGTTGTTCCGGTCCTGCCAGGCCTGCTGCTTGTCTGCATGGGCGTCCTGCTGTGGGCACTCGACGAAACGTCCACGCTGGGGTGGACCGTGCTGGCGATCACCCTCGCCCTAGCTGCGATGGGCCTGGTTCTGCAGTTCCTCATCCCCGGGCAGCGCATGCGTCGAGCAGGGGTGCGAACCTCCACCCTGGTCTTCGCCGTCATTGTTGCGGTCGCCCTCGGCATCGTCATTCCTTTCGTCGGCGCTGTGATCGGATTTCCGTTGGGCATCTACGTGCTCCAGCGGATGCGACACCACGATCATCACGCGGCGTGGACATCAACAGTCCACGCCTTGAAGGCGGTCGGACTGAACATTCTGATCGAGTTGGTGACGGCGTTGATGATTATCACGATGTGGCTCTGCGCCGTGGCATTCGGAACCTAGACGCCACCACGCAGGGATGGACCTGGGTTGCTGGCATATCGACAGGTCGTGACAGCGACAGGTCGCTCGCTCCCTATCGCAGAGTTGCGTTGAGGCCGGGAGAGTCATCTCCCCGGTAGGAACGAGGGTGGAGGAACAAGAACTAGTCGCGGTCTCCATCGCGACGCTTGTCCCAGCGCTGCTCCATACGCTGCATGAACGTGCCGCTCCGGCGCGGACCAGAGGATTTCTTCTGCTGCGGCACGCCTTTGCTCGCGCCAGAGCCCCCGGAAGAGTCGGAGGTGGATCCGACCACCGACAAAGGCGGAGTCTTGCTGCCGGGCGTAAACGCCCACACACCTCCGAGCACCATGGCGCCGAAACCCAGGCCCCCGATCCAGATCTGGCTGAGGAACACTCCGGTCAGCACGAGAGCGAGACCGATAATGGCGATCACGATCCCCAACACCGCACGCTTACGCGATCTACTCTGAGCGGCTGGCTTTTTGAGGTTGGAAGCGAACCGCGGGTCCTCGGCGTAGAGCGCGTGCTCCATCTGCTCAAGGACGCGCTGCTCATGCTCGGAGAGCGGCACTGGGAACCTCCCGGACTGATGTGTGCGAGCACAGGGTTGGTGCCAGCATCCTGTTACCAGGATAAATCGTGAACGAAGGAAGCACTACCCCGGGTTCCCGATCTGAGGAACACTTTACGCTCTCACCCCGGTGGTCTCGACGGCAGATCGGTCACTGGCACCGCCGGTGATCAAAGTGGCTGGTCGCACAGCCCCTCGACCGAACCGCGAGACCGCTTGGTCGACAGCCCTTTCCGCTTCACGCCAACCTCTGGTCGGCTCGTCCAAGCGTGCTTGCACTGGAGTGCTCGCCCCCTCACTCAGCCCCTCCACCCGGACGCCCAGAAGGCGAATACGGGCACGTTGCAGCCCTAACGCCTCGAACAGCATCGAAGCAGTGGCGTAGACGTCCCGGGTGACATCCGTAGGGCGAGCCATCGTGCGGGAGCGGGTGATGGTGGTGAAGTCGGAGAACCGAACGGTGAGGACCACAGTGCGCCCCATCATCTGGGCGTGACGCAGTCGGGTCGTCGTGCGGTCACTGAGATGGAGGAGCTGGCGATGCAACTCGATCGGGTCATCGATGTCATGGCTGAACGTCTGCGATGAACCCACACTGCGTTCTCGCCGTGACGGGGTCACCACATCAGTCGTGCTGCTCCCCCACGCCAAGCTCAGCAGGTGTTGCGCACTGGCGTGGCCCACCGCCCGTTGCAACGTCTGCTCCGGAAGGTGGGCGATATCGGCCACCGTATGCAGACCAAACCGGTTCAGCTCCGCCTCAGTAGCCTCACCGACACCCCACAAAGCGCCGACGGGGAGCGGGTGGAGGAAGGACACCACCTCTCCGGGGGGCACCATCTTCACTCCGTCCGGCTTGGCTGCTCGCGAGGCCATCTTCGCTACGGCTTTGGTCGCCGCGCCGCCCACCGAGCAGGTGATCTGTTGCTCGTCAGCCACGGTGTCCTTGATCCACGCAGCGATCTGAGTGGGTGAGCCCAGTCTGCGTCGAGACTGTGAGACGTCCAGGAAGGCCTCCTCCATGGAGACCGGCTCCATCACCGGAGTCACTTCGGAGAAGATCGACATCACTGCCTCGGAGACTCGGGCGTACTTCTCGTAGTCCGGAAACAACACCACAGCCTGAGGGCAGAGTCGCTGGGCACGGGACATCGGCATTCCAGAACGCACGCCGAAAGCCCGTGCCGGATAGGTCGCCGAGAGCACGACGCTGCGCCAGCCCCCGCCGATGATCACGGGCTGACCAGCCAGCTGGGGCTGGTCGATCAAGGACACGGAAGCGTAGAAGGCATCCATGTCGACATGCAGCACAGTGCACTCGGCATCGGGTGCGTCACGGTAGCTCGGGGACGCGTTCATCGCCCGGAGCTTCCTGGACTGGAGTGCCATAGCTTGCGGTCGCTGCCCGGCGGCCCCACATCCGCATACGGTGACTGCGTGAAGCCTGAGGCGTGCAGCAACACCCGACGCCCCGCAGGTCCACCCTCCTGGTCACCGTGGCGTGACCGTCGGCGCTCATCTGCCTGGACCGCAGCCGCCTGCTCAGTACGCTCCATCAGTGCCATCATGGCTTCGATGCCCTCGCTGCGGTAGACGTGGTCCAAGTGGGTCATCTCCCAGGCTGCAGTCGCTCGCACCGATCGGCCGCGTGGCCCGGTGCGACGCAGCACCCCGCGCACCACCAGCAGCCAGGAGTGGAAGACCGTCGCGGCATATGGGCCTTGGACGTCCTCGAAGAACGTGGCGTCGCTGGGCCCGGTCCCGTCGTCCAAGGTCAGGAACACCACCCGTCGCCCCGAGCGGACAGGTGGGGTCTGTGTCGCAACCTTGGCGCCGGCGATCGTCACCTCGGACTGGTTACGGCACGTCAACAAACGATGGGCAGGGGTCACTCCCAAGGCCTGAAGCATCGGTTGGTATGTGCTGGTCACATGGCCGCTCACGTCCATCCCCAGCACGTCCAGCTCGGCCATCGTCTGGTCCTGTGGACTCATCGCCGGCAGCCCGCTGCCCGCGAGCACCTGCGGCTCGTCTCCCAGATCCAAGGCCAGCTGGGTGCTGACCGGCGCGCTGACGTGCCACGTTCGGGCGCCTTGAGCCTGGGCGCTGGTGCGCGCAGCGATCTGGCCTGCGTTGCTCTCGGGGATGAGCCGACGTGCCTTGGAGGCGGACGACGCGGTGGAACGGTGTGCCTTGGACCAACGATCCAGCTCACGCACGGTGAGCAGAAGGTCGCGACGGGTCAGGTGTTGGCCCACCTGATGCACTGCGTCGAAGCCACCGACCGTGACCAACCGTTCGACAACCGGACGGGATACGGCGGCGCGCTGCCAGAAGTCGGCCAGCGAGGCGTAGGGCTGACCCGCCACGATCCGCTGCACCTCGCCATCGTTGATGCCTTTGATCTCAGCCAACGACAGGCGGATGCCATAAGCACTGGCACGCTCCTCGATACGTGCCATCGCCTGATCGACGTGGTCGCCGGCCCGGCCGGGCTCGAACGTGGCGTGGGCTGGGACGTCGACTCCGAGCACATCAGCCTCAAGGACTCCACCCTCGAGCATTTCAGGGCCGACCACGTCGTGCTTTAGACGCTGCACCCGGTACGTCGACCCACAGGCATTGACGTCGATGCCCAGCACTCGCACGCCCATGTTGCGAGCCTCGTCCAGAATCAACCTTTTGGGATACATCCCCGGGTCGTGGGTCAGCACACCGGCTAGGAAAGCCGCTGTGTGATGTGTCTTGAGCCAGGCGGAGTGATAGGTCGGCAGTGCGAACGCCGCAGCATGTGCCTTGCAGAACCCGAATGACGCAAAGGCGGCAAGCACCTCCCAGATCCGCTCGGCCTCAGCCGAGGTATAGCCACGGGCCAACGCCGCCGGTCGCCACCACTGCTCGATCTGCTGTTGGCCCACCGGGGACCCCATAGCCCGCCGCACCTCGTCGGCTTGAGCCAAGCTGACACCAGTGGTCTCGGCCACGATCTTGAGCACCTGCTCGTGGAAGACGACAACGCCGTAGGTGCTGGCCAGAGCCGGAATCAGTCGGCGATGGAGATACTCCGGCTCTGCCCACCCCTGCCTCGCCTCCAGGAAAGGCCGGATCATGTCGGACTTCACCGGGCCTGGGCGGAACAAGGAGATGTCGATGATGAGGTCCTCGAACGTCTCCGGGGCGAACTTCCCGACGAGCTCTCGCTGACCCGGTGACTCGATCTGGAAACACCCGAGAGTCCGGGTGGACTGGATCAAGGTAAAGGTCGAGGGATCATCCAGGGGGACCTGCTGCTGGTCGTCGAGGTCGATCTGGTCACCATCGACGCGACGGACCTCGGAGATCGCGTGCGCCATCGCTGACTGCATGCGGATACCGAGCACGTCGAGCTTGAGCAAACCCAGCTCCTCGACGTCGTCCTTGTCGAACTGGCTCATCGGGAAGCCCAACCAGCTCGCTTCCACCGGGGTGCGATCCAGCAGGCCGGTGTTCGACAGGATGACTCCACAGGGGTGCATCGCCACGTGTCGCGGCAGACCGTCCAAGCTCTCCACCAGCTCGAACATCATCTGCATCCGAGGCCCATCGAACCCCAACCGCTGCAGCTCAGGCAGATCTTTGATCGCTGCCCGGGCGTCCTTGGCCCGGACGTGCGGGAAGGCCTTGGCGATGACATCGATCTCTCCGGGCGGCATCCCCAGGGTCGCTGCGACGTCACGGATGGCGTGCCGCACCCGATAGGTCTCCATCATCGACACGCAGGTCACCCGCTCGGAGCCGAAACGCTCCAGGATGCGTTCGTAGATCTCGGTGCGTCGCGCCGACTCCACATCGACGTCGATGTCCGGCAGCTGAGCTCGCAGAGGCGAGCAGAAGCGCTCCATCAACAGGTCATGTCGGATCGGGTCCACCCCGCTGATGCCCAGAAGGTAGGTCACCAGACTCCCTGCCCCCGACCCACGCGCGGCCACGCGCACCCCCTGCTCACGGATCAGGTCGCAGACCGCAGCGACGGTCAGGAAGTATGTGGGGTAGCCCAGTCCGGAGATCACCGCCAGCTCATCGTCCAGACGTCCGTGCACCTGCCGCAGCGCTCCGTCCGAGCGTGCGGGGTAACGGCGGTGGACGGCGTCGCGACACCGCTGAGCCAGCACGTGCTGGGCCTGTCCCACGCCAGCGACTCCAAGCACCTCGGGCTCCGGCAGGTGGACCGCTCCGATGCCCAGATCGGAGCGAGCATCCTGACGGCACTCCTCGGCCAGCAGGGCGGTCGTCGTCAACAGGTCGGCACCCCTGACCCGATAGGGCCCCACAGACATCGCGACCTGGTCTGCCCGGGCGACCATCGACGCCGAATCCGCCAGATGACCTGCAGTGCTCACGCGATCAAGGTGACGCTCCTCCAGTGGCACCATCCTGCGCGCAGCATCCAGCACGTCCGCCACACGAGCCTGTTGGACCCCGACGTGGCGAACGGCGGCGCTGACCACCGCTGGCACGTCGTGATCCAACGCCAGGGCCCACATCCGGGCGGCGTGCGAGACGCTCCCACTGGTGTTGGGCGGGCCGCCGTGGACGACGATCTCCATACGAAGCGCCTCGGCCGGCAACGTCCTCTGCCACGCACGTAACGCCTGCACCGCACGACCATGTTGACGAGCCAGCACCGCCCGTCCGACGTCGGAATCCGGTCCGAGCAGCACCACGACGGGACTGACGCCAGCTGAAGGCACTGCGGCCCTGGCCAGGAGATCACCATCGGTGAGCGGGCTTCCCCGCTCACCGGCGAGATGAGTGTGGGTGATCAGCCGACACAGACGGGACCACCCCGCCCCCGGGACGAGACCGGCATGTTGACCTCGAGCCAACACGGTGACTCGAGGGCGACGGTCGTCACGATGCACTCCTCCCTTGACCGGGTGCGCTCGAGCGCTGCTGCGGGCGGCGGTGACTTCGCCCCCCGGCGTCGGCCCATCACCCCGTAACGCCAGATCCACTCCAAGCACAGGGTGGATCCCCGCAGCCATGGCGGCGGTGACGAAACGAATCGCACCGTAGGCACCATCACGGTCGGTCAACGCCAACGTCGACTGGCCCAGCTCGCTGGCCCGCTGCACCAGCGCTTCGGGAGTGCTGACCCCGTATCGCATCGAATAGCTGGACGCGACATGGAGGTGAGCAAAGTCTTCGCTCACCGTCATTATCGGACGCTGATCGCGGCGAGCTCACTGGACAACGGCTCCGCGATCGGCAGATGTAGCAAGCCGCGCACCACCTCCAGGAAGCACTCGCTCTGCCGGACCAGATCATCGGCCTCACGACAGGTCACCCCGCCATCTCCCCGTTCGATCGCACCACGCCGACGAGCGGAGGCGGCATAGAACACGGCCCACTCGGTGAGCTCAGGGGCCACGACCGGCAACACTTCCCACACGCTGCGGGGACTGGATCGTCTCGAGGGACTGCTCCGAGCGGCGATCACGGCGGCTGCGGTGCGCAGCGCGGACAGATGGGACTGGATATAGCGGTCAGCGCTGGTGTCACTGTGACACGCCTGCACCAACCCATCGCGTGCCTTGTCGAGCAGGTCCAGGACCGTCCAGGCGTTACTCATGGCGCTCTCCTTGTCATAGGTCATCGGTTAGTCGGCAACTCGCACAAGTCGCCAGTGCTCGCCCTCGGCCAGGTCGTAGACGCCTGTCCCCCAGGTCGATCCCACGCTGGCCTCGACTCGCCAGACGTGCTCCTCCAGAGCCGCATCCTCTGAGGTCACGTGCGCGCAGGCTGGGTGGTGCCGCGCCGTATCGATCCGCCACCACGGGAGCCGCTGGGTCCATTGAGCCACTACGGCTCGCACGACGTGGTGGCGACCTCGCCACCGAAATGCGGTCGGCACGGCCCTGCCGGGGTCGGCATACAGTGACGCCGTGTCGTGTAGCCGACCGAGCAGCACCTCGCCGAAGAGGACCTCGATGCACTCGTGGTACTGACGACTCATCGGACCTCTTAGACCATAGGACACGGATAGAACATGTGTTCGATATAGAACAAATGTACGACACCGGCAGGGTGAGGTGTCAACCCCAGAAGATGGATCCGATGGAACCTTCGGCCCACCACCAGCTCACAGACCGGGCCGCCGACGGCGTCGCACGGGGCGCGGGGCGGACCGCCTGCCGCGAGGCCGTAGGCTCGCGGTGCACACGCACCCCGTCTGCTGACCGTCCTGAGAGCGAGAGCCGTGTCCTCACTGCCACCTCAAGACCCTTCGGCCATGCCGTCGGGGTCAACCGACGCGCATCCTCTACACGGCGTAGACCTGCACGCACGGGTCGCCGCGGCCTTACAGGATCACGTGGATCGCCAACGTGCCGTCCTGTCCGAGGTCGGTGAGCCTGTCCTGGCGCTGTTGGACTCCATCGGTGACCTGCTGGCCGGAGGGAAGCGGCTGCGCGCAGCCTTCCTGTACTGGGGATACCGCGCTTTCGACGGTCCCGACAGCCTGGCCCTGGTCCGCGCCGCGAGCGCTATGGAGCTCTTCCAGGCCGCAGCCCTGCTGCACGACGACGTCATGGACAACAGCGACCTGCGTCGTGGCCGCCCCACGGCTCATCGCGCCTTCGAGGCCCACCACGCCGACGCCGCGTGGTCCGGCTCATCGAGCAACTTCGGCCAGGCCGCCGCAACCTTGGCCGGAGATCTCTGCCTGAACTGGTGTGACGAGCTCTTCGCCGGCTCCGGACTGCCCGAGCACCACCTCGGCCGCGCTCGCGGGACGTTCGACCTGATGCGCACTCAGCTCATGGGTGGCCAGTACCTCGACGTCCTGACCTCGGCCCAGGGCTGGGACCATCTCAGCCACCACCAGCGCATCGACCAGTGTCGCCGGGTGATCAGGTTCAAGAGTGCGAAGTACTCGATCGAGCATCCGCTCTTGATCGGGGCCCACGCCATCGGCGCTTCTGCAGCCGCCCGCCAGGCCTTGTCGACCTACGGTCTAGCCCTGGGCGAGGCCTTCCAGCTGCGCGATGACCTACTCGGCGTCTACGGGGACCCCACGGCCACCGGGAAGCCGGCCGGAGACGACCTGCGCGAGGGGAAACGGACCGTGCTCGTCGCGATGGCTCTCCATCACGCTAGCGAGCAGGACCGGCTCCGGATCACTCAAGCACTGGGCAACCCCGAACTGAGCTCGGCCGAGGTGGAGCACCTTCGCGCCTCCCTGATCAGCAGCGGCGCCGTTGCGGAGGTGGAGGAGATGATCGATGAAGGCATCGCAGCTGCCCACCGCGCGCTGGACTCCGTTCCCGAGATGAACGAGCAGGGTCGCGCAGCGCTACGCGCTCTGATCGACATCAGCACCGCACGCTCTGCCTGAACGCACCAAGCCCTCTTGGAAGAGGCTCGCTCACCTCAGATGGCGAGCTCCTGCGCCCGACGCCGGATCTCCGTCTTGTGCCCACCCTCGAGCGCTCCGATGGGGCTGCCGCCGAGCAGGGTGTCGTCCTTCTCGCCGAGCCAGGTCAGAATCTCCTCGTCGTTCAAGCCGCTGTCAGAAAGCACAGACAACGTGCCGCGCAACGCTTTGAGCGGCCCCTGATCGGTCACAAAGGCCGAAGGCACCATCAAGGCATTGTTCGGACCACGCCTCATTCCGATGAGATCACGTTCTTGGAGCCAGGTCCTCACCGTGGGTAAGGAGCGACCCGTGCGCTCCATGATGTCGGGCACGGCGAGCCACTCGCCCTGGTGAATTACATTGTTGTCGCTTATCACAAACCCATTCTTTCATTAGTTACGACACGCCGTGAATATGGACGAGGCCTGAACTATTTAGTAGCGTCACGTGCGTCACGTGCGTCACAGAGACACCATGAGCCTCTTTGAGCACCACTGACCACACTACGTCGTGCACCACGACCCCACCGAAGAGAAGAGTGTCGATGCCACCCATGCCCGCAGACATGCCGCCTGTGTCGATCTCGGCCAACGTCGCCGCACACGGCCCGGTCAGCGCCGGTCCGGCCCCTACGTTCTCGACCCTCAGGGCCAGTGGATACGTCGTGCAGCCCGGAGACACCGTGTACGACATCGCAGCCCAGCACGACACCACCGTGGCGGCGCTCGTCTCGGCGAACTCCTTGCGTGATGGCGGCCGCTGGATCATGCCAGGCGAACGACTGCAACTATCGGCCCCGGCAAAAAGTTCATCGTCGCGCACGGGCAGCTCCTCGACGTCCTCCGCCACCTCGACGAAGCGGAACGCGGGGGGCCAGGTGATCACCGTGCGACCGGGTGACACCTTGACGGGCATCGCTGCCAAGTACAACGTGTCGGTCGCCTCGCTGGCCAAGAACAACGGCATCACGAACACACGGATGATCTATCCCGGTCAGCGCATCGCCCTCGACGGCTCGGTCGCCGGAGGCCGGTCGACCTCTGCCACGGGCACCTCATCAGCACCGTCGACGGCCACCACAACCACCAACCCCAGCACCGTCACGGTGCGAGCCGGTGACACCCTGTCGGACCTTGCCACGAAGCACGGCGTGTCCCTGTCGGCCCTCCAGTCCGCCAACCCGGACCTCGATCCGCAGCGGCTGTGGGTCGGAGCGAGGGTGCGCCTTCCCGGCGACTCCTCCTCCACCAGCACCCGCGACCGGGACGCGAGCTCATCGGGGCAGTCCACCAAGCGCACTACCCCCTACACCCCGAAGGACATCGGCGACCGCCACGACGACACGGATGTCGACGACACTTTCTTGCACTACACCTACAGTTCCGCAGTGGCCCGCTCAGCGGAGGCGAACCGCCAGTATCTGGCAGCTGCGCCCGCCCCCTCCACCACGGCGACCAAACAGATGATCGTCTCCACCGCTCGCCGGCACGGCGTGGACCCCAAACTGATGTTGGCCCTGTCGTACCAGGAGTCCGGTTGGAACCAGCGCGCGGTGTCCCCGGCCAACGCCATCGGCACCATGCAGGTCATCCCCACCTCGGGCGAGTGGGCCTCGTCGCTCGTGGGCCGCGAGTTGAACCTGCTCGACCCTCAGGACAACATCACCGCAGGCACCGTCATCATGCGCGCGTTGCAACGATCAGCGGACAACGAGGGCGATGCCATCGGTGGGTACTACCAAGGGCTGGCCAGCGTCAACCAGCACGGGCAGTTCTCCGACACCAAGGGCTACGTGTCCTCCATCACCGCCTTGCGCTCGCGGATGTGACCGCGGCCCGCATCCCAGGCTTTGCTCAAAGGCTTCCGTAGAATCATGCGGTGAGCGCTCCCCCCACCCCCTTTGTCGATCGTGTGCTGCACGGTCGCTACCGGGTGGACGCGCATATGGCCGAGGGTGGGATGGCCTCGGTCTACCGCGGTCATGATCTGCGGTTGGACCGCCCGATCGCGTTGAAGATCATGCGGCCGGACCTGGCTCGCGACCTCGACTTCGTCGGCCGCTTCCAACGCGAAGCCCGTAGCGCCGCGAAGCTGTCCCACCCGCACGTGGTGTCGGTGTACGACCAAGGTGACGACGACGGCCTGGTGTACCTGGTCATGGAACTGGTGCCCGGACGCAACCTGCGCGACATCATCCATGACGACTCGCCGCTGTCGATCCGGCAAGCCACGTCCATCGTCGACCAGATCCTGCAGGCCCTGTCCGCGGCGCACCGGGCCGGCCTGATCCACCGCGACATCAAACCCGAGAACGTGCTCACCGACGCCGATGGTGCGGTGAAGGTGGCCGACTTCGGGCTGGCCCGAGCGGTCACAGCCGGCACGATGAGCCGCACCAGCGACGTGATGTGGGGCACGGCGGCCTATCTGTCTCCGGAGCAGGTGCAGCACGGTCGGGCCGATGCGCGCACGGATGTGTATGCCGTTGGCCTGGTCCTGTACGAGCTCCTCACCGGGGCCAAGGCCTTCGGCGGCGAAAGCCCGATCCACGTCGCGTTCCAACATGTGCACGACACGGTGCCGACCGTGGGCAGTCTGATTCCGGACACCCCTGGGGAAGTGGATGTGTTGATCGCGCGCGCCACCGCGACAGAGCCACAAGACCGCCCCGAGGACGCGACGGCCCTCCGCTCCGAGCTCGCCCGGCTGCTAGGACAGCTCAGTGAAGATGAGCTCGACGCTGTCCCGACCCTCCCAGTCTCGGCGGACCCGACCCCCGGGGCACCTGTGGCCGACGGGAACGGCACCTCCACCATGGACGCCACCCGCCCTGTGCACCAGGCCACGGCGGTGGTCCCGGTGCCTGCGACGTCGACGGAGGGCAACTTCGCCCGGACGACCGGCAACCGTCCGGCCAAGTCCCCGAGTCCTCGCACCACCGGCGCTGCCGCACCCCGCCGGACTCGGCGCGGGCTCGGCGTCTTCTTGGCGGTGCTGTTGCTCCTCATCGGTGGTGGGGGCGCAGCTGCGGCGTGGTACTTCACGGCCGGTCCTGGCATCCACTCCGCCATGCCCACGGTCGTCGGAGAGACGCAAGAAGATGCCGTGGACGCGCTGAGCAACGTCGATCTCGAAGCCTCGGTGAGCGAGGCCTACTCCGAGACCGTGCCGGTCGGGACCGTGATCGCGGCCTCGCAGGAGCCGGGTGCGTCGTTGCGACATGGCAGCGAGGTGGACCTCGACGTGTCCCGAGGGCCCGAGCGCTACCCCGTACCCGACCTGATCGGGTCCACGGTGGACGAAGCGACCCAACTGCTGGACGAGACCCAGCTGGCGGTGGGAACGGTCACCGAGGATTTCGACGAGGAGGTCGCGGAGGGCCTGGTGCTGCGCTCTACTCCGACGACAGGCGATGACCCCATCCCGCCGGGCACCGCGGTCGACCTCGTGACCAGCGCCGGACCGGAACCCATCGACATACCCGACCTGGTGGGCCAGGAGCAGGGCGACGCAGAGCAACGGCTCCGGGAGGCTGGATTTGAACCTGAGGTCGAGGGCCAGCAGGTCTTCGACGACGACGTGCCGGCCGGTTCGGTCGCGACCCAGGCCCCGTCACGCGGACAGGGCACTCGTGGCGACACCATCACGCTGACGATCTCCAAAGGACCGGAGCTGGTGGCGATGCCTCAGGTCATCGGGATGCAGTTCCGAGAGGCCAAGCCGCTACTGGAGGATCTTGGTCTGAAGGTCAAGCGGGAGGAGATCGCCGGGGCTCTCTTCGGCACCGTCCGGTTCCAGAGCGTCGACGAGGGCGAGCAGATTCCGGTCGGCACCGAGGTCACGATCAGCGTGTTGTAGGCCCCTCGGCGAGCACCGAGGTCAACACCTGGGCGCAGTGTTCCGTGGCGTCGGCGCTGACGTCCATATGCCAGACCAGCCGGACGTGTGCGGCGTCGGTGGCGAAGCCTTTGACTCCATGGCCCTCGACCCGGCGCAGGAAGTCTTCGCTGCTCCACCCGGCCGCTCCGACATCGAGAATGACGATGTTGGTCTGCACCAGGTCAGGGTCGACCACCTCGGGAGCGACCTGCCAGACCGCCCGGGCCACCGCGGCTGCGCGCTGGTGGTCGACCGCGAGCCGCTCCACGTGGTGCTGCACCGCGTAGAGCCCGGCGGCCGCGAGCATGCCGATCTGGCGCATCCCCCCACCCCAACGCTTGCGCCATACCCGTGCGGTGGCGATCGTCTCCGCCGCTCCCACCAGCACGGAGCCCACCGGTGCGCCCAAACCTTTGCTCAGGCACACGGACACCGTGTCGGCACAGGCGCCGTAGTCCCGCAACGGGACCCCGCTGGCGATGTGGGCGTTCCACAGTCGAGCACCGTCGAGGTGCACCGCCATCCCCCGCTGGGAAGTCAGCTCCCGCACCTGCTGCATCGTGGACAGCGGCTGGACCGTGCCCCCACCGAAGTTGTGGGTGTTTTCGATGACGACACACGAAGTGGCCACCGTGTAGGGACTGCTCGCGGGAGCCGCCAAGCGGCTCACATCCTCTGCCCTGAGCAGGCCCCGCTCGGCACGCCAGCTGCGTGTGGTGATCCCGGACAGTGCCGCAGCCGCTCCCATCTCGGCTCGCAGCACGTGCGACATCTCGTCGGCGATCAGCTCCTGGCCCGGCGCGCAATGCTCGCGGATGGCCAGCTGCCCCGCCATCGTCCCGCTGGGCGTGAAGAGCGCCGCCTCGTGTCCCAACAGGTCCGCCACGTGCTGCTGCAGTGCGGAGACGGTCGGATCCTCACCGTAGACGTCGTCGCCGACCGCCGCGCGGACCATCTCGGCGCGCATGGCCTCGGTCGGTCGGGTCAGGGTGTCCGAGCGCAGGTCGGCCGACGGCATCAGCGCGTGCCCTGCTCCAGCATCTCGGCCACCTGGAAGGCCAGCTCCAGGGACTGCTGGTGGTTCAACCGGGGGTCGCACAGGGTCTCGTAACGCAGTCCGAGGTCATCCAGGTCGACCGGGTGGGACCCACCCACACATTCGGTGACGTCGTTGCCGGTGAGCTCCACGTGAATGCCACCGGGCCATGTGCCGACCTGGCGGTGGGCGTCGAAGAAGCCGCGCACCTCCCCCACCACATCCTCGAAGCGGCGCGTCTTGTATCCGCTGGCCGAGGTGAAGGTGTTGCCGTGCATAGGGTCACAGATCCAGGTCACATGGGCGGCCTCATCGCGGACCGAGTCCAACAGCCCGGGAAGCACCTCGCCGATACGTCCCGCGCCCATCCGGGTGATGAAGCTCAACCGCCCCGGTATGCGGTCCGGGTCCAGCTTGTCGATCAGCTGCAGCACCGTTTCACGGGTGGCCGTCGGGCCCAGCTTGACGCCGATCGGATTGTGCACCCGGGAGACGAAGTCGATATGGGCTTGCTCGAGGTCGCGAGTGCGCTCGCCCACCCAGACGAAGTGTCCCGACGTGGTGTACGGGTTCCCGGTCCGTGAGTCGCGTCGGACCATCGCCCGCTCGTAGTCGAGCACCAGGGCCTCGTGACTGGAGTAGAACTCCACCCGCCGCATCTGCTCGGCATCGGCCACTCCCGAGGCCTCGAGGAAGCGGATGGCCCGGTCGATCTCGCCTGCCATCACCTCGTACCTGGCCTGCGCGGGCCCGGACAGGAAGCCCTTGTTCCACATGTGGACCGAGCGCAGGTCAGCAAACCCTCCCTCGGTGAAGGCGCGCACGAGGTTGAGTGTCGCTGAGCTGGCGTGGTAGGCCCGCAGCAGCCGGTCGGGGTTGTGCGCCCGAGCCTCGTGGGTGAACTCGAAGCCGTTGACCATGTCTCCGCGGTAGGCCGGCAGCGTCACTCCGTCACGGGTCTCGTCGTTCGAGGAGCGCGGCTTCGCGAACTGCCCAGCGATCCGCCCGACCTTGACGATCGGCATACCGGCGCCGTAGGTCAGCACCACCGCCATCTGCAGGATGGTCTTGATCCGGTCGCGGATGTTCGGCCCGGTGACCCCGGAGAGGGTCTCAGCGCAGTCACCGCCCTGCAGGACGAAGGCCTTGCCGCTCGCCGCTGCCGCCAACCGGTCGCGCAGCGCGTCACACTCGCCGGCGAAGACCAGCGGAGGGTAGTTGGACAGCGTGGTGAGCACCTCGGCGAGCGCCGCGGGGTCTGCCCACGTCGGCTGTTGGGCAGCGGTCTTGTCCTCCCAGTCCAGGACGTGGCCAACAGGGACAGCGGTGACGTCGGAATACACGCCTCTATCGTAGGAGCGCTGAGGGGGTGCTTGGGTCACCGTGTGATGTCGTCCTGGTCGGCCTCGTCTTTGCCGAACCGCTCGGAGATCTGCTCTGCAACGCTGGCAGTGCGGTCGCGTACGTGCTCACGAGCCTGCTCCACCCCGGCGCGGGCTTCGTCGACCCGGGCC
>JBASAN010000204.1:0-5483 GCA_049650625.1 Ornithinimicrobium sp. | reverse complement strand
CAGCAGAGCCGGCCGGGCCGGCACCGACCACGAGCACGTCGGTGCTCTCGGGCAAAGGGGTGGGGTGCACTCCCCCATTGTCGCCGCGGGCGACCGCGTCCGACGACCCGCCCCCCGGCATACCCCTGACCGTTGTGCGCGCTCCTGCACGACGCCAACCCGCACAGCGCACGCATATCGGTCATCAGCCCCGCCTCAGCGGTCTGTGGATGCAGCTTCCCGTTGCGCACTCAACTGACGCACGAAGTCGAAGAAGTGAGTCCACCGGCCACGGGCCTCGTTCAGGTCTTGCCGCGGCATCTCCAGATCCAGTCCCGCATGGGTCAACACGCGTCGTTCGTGCAGCTCTGCTCGGATGTCGCGCAGGGCCCGCTCGGCCTCGGCCAGCATCTGCCCGAGCTCGTCCTCGGACAAGTCGTCGAGCTCCATATCCTCGCCGCTGGAATCGGCGCTCTCGGGCGGAACGTTGTGCTCACTCATGGGGACTACCTCCGGGTGGGATTCGTTCAGAGGATCACGGACAGCAAGAGCAGAGCTCCCGGCAGAAGCAGGTAGACGCCACCCACCCACGCTACGACGTACCACTTGTTCCGTGTCGCGGCCTCGGACAAAGCGGTGGCACCCAGCGTGGGCAGTCGGCGTAGGAACGGAACCCCGTAGATCAGGATGATGGCGAAGACGTTGAACAACAGGTGGACCAGCGCGATCGTCAGAGCCTCCTCGGCGTGCTCCGATGCCGCCAGGGCCGCGATCAGCGCGGTCATTGTGGTGCCGACGTTTGCGCCGAGCGTGTAGGGGTAGATCTGCTTCAGCGAGAGGGTGCCCGCCGCCGCCAGGGGCACCATCAGCGACGTGGTCACCGACGACGACTGCGCCAGCACCGTCACTCCGGCACCGGCCGTCATCCCGGCTACCGGACCACGCCCGACGCTGTTGTGCAAGAGCCGCTTGGCCCGGCCCACCATCAGCTGACCAAGCACCACACCCAGCAACCGCACGACGATCAGGATCCCCGCAGCACCCATCACCGCCAACAGCACGCCCTGCCACACCTCGTTGCCGACGATGCTCGTGGCCCAGGTCGCCAGGTCCACCACGGGCTTGGTGGCCATGCTGATGACGTCGGCGTCATCGGTGTTGGCGCCGCCCGAGCCCTCGAAGACCCCCGCCAGGGCGTGTGCCGTCTTGTCCAGGAACCCGGTGAAGATCTCCAACGGTAGGAAGATCGCGACGGCCAGGAGGTTGAAGAAGTCGTGCACGGTGGCGGCGGCGAAGGCGCGGCGGAAGGGTTCACGCTGTCCGACCGTGCCGAGGCTGGCCAAGGTGTTGGTCACCGTGGTGCCGATGTTGGCGCCCATGATCATCGGTATGGCAATGGAGACGGGCAGACCACCGGCCACCAGCCCGACGACGATGGAGGTGGTGGTGGATGAGGACTGGATGAGCGTGGTAGCCAGGATGCCGATGATCAGACCGACCATGGGGTTTTCGGCGTATCCGAAGAGCTGCTCGGCCTGGCTGCCGGTGGCGGCCTTGAAGCCGTCCCCGATGATGTCGATGGACGCGATGAGGGAGTAGAAGAGGAACGTCACCGCCACCCAGCGCAGCAGTTTGGCGCCAGGGCTGAGATCGGACTCCTCATGGACCTCGAAGTCCACCGAGCCGTCGGTCTCTTGGTCGGTCAGAGCAGTCTGGTCAGGTGGGGCGTTCTCCGGTGGAGTGGCGGCCATGAGGATCCTTGGTCACAGGGGAAGGCGGTCGACCCTCAACCTAGGAGCAGATCCGACACCGCCGACACCCATTTCGACCGATCAGGCGCACCGTTGTCCCAGTGTTCGCCGGGACGCCCCGCCCGTTAACCGCCAGGACTATCCGCTGTTGCTTGTGGCCAGCTGGAGCAGGTCCTCACCGATCACGAGGTCCGCGCCGTCACTTGCCGCCGTCACCTTGACCGCGTTCGCCTCGTCGGGACCGAGCGCCCAGTCCCGCGCCTGATCGGGGGTCTTGCCGTGCTCGATATGGCGGCGGATGAGCTGGTCCTTGCGGCGCGTCTCGTCCGTCGCGCAATGCCATACCTGCACCAGCTGTTGGTACACCTGCGGCCAGGGATCGTCGGGCAGCAAGAGGTAGTTGCCCTCGGTGATCACCAACGACGCACTCGGCGGCACCGCGATCGCCCCGGCCACGGGCTGCTCGAGCTCCCGCTCAAACGTCGGCGCGTAGATCGTGACCCCACGCTGGGAGGGGTCGGCCACCCGAGCCAGCAGCGCGGCGTAGCCATGACCGTCGAAGGTCTCCGGCGCACCCTTGCGATCGATCAGACCCAGCCGTTGCAACGACTCATCCGCGAGGTGGAACCCGTCCATCGGCACCTGCGCCACCCACGGTCCCTCACTCCACGGACCCCGGGACCGAGGAGCGGGCCGGGAGGCCAGCTCCTCGACGAGGGCCTGGACCAAGGTGGACTTGCCCGACCCGGGCGCTCCCGTGACGCCCAGAATCACTCTCGAAGAGTCGCGGACCAGGGCGGCGGCGGCGTCGGCGAGCTGGCTGAGATCGGTGATCGTCACCGAACCAACTATTTCAGAACTGCGTGAAGTCGGCGGTCTGTGGGTCGGGGAACATGCGCTCGTCGGTGTCCAAGGAGGTGATGGACGTCATCTGGTCGTCGTCCAGCTCGAAGGAGAAGACGTCGAAGTTGGACTCGATGCGATGCGGTGTGACCGACTTCGGTATGACGATGGTCCCGTTCTGCAGATGCCAGCGCAGCACAACCTGGCCGGGGGTGACGTCCAGCGCTTCGGCTGCCTGGGTGACCGCCTCGTGGTCCAGATCCTTGGCCTGACCGATGGGAGCGTAGGCCTCCACCGCGATGCCGGCCTTGCGGCTGGCCTGCTGAGTGCTCGGCTGCTGGTAGCTCGGGTGCAGCTCGATCTGGTTCACCGCGGGGACGACCTCGGCGTGCTCGATGAGGCGGGCGACGTGGTCGGGGAGGAAGTTCGAGATGCCGATCGCGCGCACCGCCCCGTCGGCATACAGCTTCTCGAAGGCGCGCCACGTCTCGAGGTAGAGGTCGTTGCTTGGCACCGGCCAGTGGATGAGGTAGAGGTCCACGACGTCGAGCCCGAGCTCGCTGCGGCTGCGGTCGAAAGCCTTCAGGGCCGAATCATGACCCTGGTCCCCGTTGCGCAGCTTGGTGGTCACGAAGATGTCCTCACGCGGGACCCCGGAAGCCTTGATCGCCGCACCGACCCCGGCCTCGTTCTGGTAGGCCGCCGCCGTGTCGATGTGCCGGTAGCCCACCTCCAAAGCCTTCTCGACGGCCGCCTGGGTCTCGTCGTCGGGGATCTGGAAGACCCCGTAGCCCACCTGAGGGATCAGGACGCCGTTGTTCAGTTCGATATGAGTCGCAGTGGTCATGAGGATGCCTACACCCCCAGCAGCGCCCATATTCCGCCGACGACGCCTCGAGCGGGCGCTCGTGCTCTGGAGATTCGCAGGATTCCATCGGACAATTGCCAGGTGGAATGGGTCTTGGCGGCGGTGGCGCTTGGGCTCGTGGTGGGTCTGGGGATCGTGCCCGCACTGCGCAGGAAACCCGCCGTTCCCGCGCCGTCGGCGGAGCAGGATCGAGAGATCGCAGCGCTTTTCGCCGCGGTGGACGCTGAGACCTCTGCGGACCTGGTGCGCCTGCTCCATGTGCGGACGCGCGACCTCATCGGCCGACGGGTGCCGGTGCGAGACATTCGGGCCGCGCCAGCCCCCCACGTGGCACGGATCGCCTTCAGCAGCGGCGATGTCGTGCTGATCACCACCAAGAACTCGGGCGACCTGATCGGGATGGCGAGGGCCATGCAGGTCACCTCGGTGACCCTGGGAGCCCTCTCGCTCACCGAGGAGGGTCCCGTCTTGCAGTTCACTTGGAACTACGGGCACTCCCTCGAGGTGTATGCGGTGGGGCTGGACCAGGCCGACTAACGCACCGGGTGGGCGACGCCAGACGTGAGCCGAGGGCAGCGGCCACACCCCTCGCCTTGACCAGGGTTTCCATGTACTCCTGGTCAGGATCGGACAGGGCGGTGATGGCACCTCCGACGCCGAACACGGCCTCGGAGCGACCTTCGCTGTCCACCGGCCCCAGCACGACGCTCCGGATCACGATCGAGGTGTCCATTGCCCCGTTCACCCCGAGCCAGCCGATCGCCCCGGAGTAGATGCCACGAGCACCACCCTCCAGGGCGTCCAGGATCTCCATGGTCCGCACCTTCGGCGCTCCCGTCATCGATCCACCGGGGAAGCACGAGCGCAACACATCCGCGGCCCGGAGGCCGGGGGCCAGCTGCCCGGTGATGGTCGAGACCAGTTGATGCACGGTGGACCAGGTCCGCACGGCGAACATCTCCGGCACTTCGACGCTGCCCGCCCGGCATACCCGGTGCAGGTCGTTGCGCAGCAGGTCCACGATCATCAGGTTCTCGGCGCGCTCCTTGGCGTCCCCGGCCAGCTCGAGGGCTACCGCGCGGTCACGCTCGACATCCGGGTCTCGTGCTCGGGTGCCCTTGATGGGCTCGGCTCGCACCTGCCCCTGAGCCGAGAGCGCCACGAACCGTTCCGGTGAAGCGCTGAGGACGGAGAACCCCCCGCACTCCAGCCATGCCGCGTGCGGCACCGGGCTGATGTCACGCATGGCCCGGTAGGTGCTCGCCGCGTCGACCCGGTCCGGCCACGTGACCTCGTTGGTCAAGCAGACCTCGTAGGTCTCACCGGAGCGAATGGCTCGCTGGGCACGTCGGACCAGGTGTCGATACGTCTCGGGCGAATGCCGACCGGCCTGTGCGACGGCGAGGTCGCTCGCAGCGAGGGCGGGTCGTTCTCTCGGCTCCTCCCGCTCCTGGGCCGACGGGATGACCAGAGTGGCCATCTCGTGCAGCCAGGCCTCCTGCTGCAGCCGCTCCGCCTCGGTATGCAGTGCGAGGGCATAGGCGGTGTTGTTGCGGTGGTCGATCACAACGGCGCGGTCGGCGAAGAGCAGCCACGCGTCCGGTCGGGGCGCGAGGTGGGCCGCTTGGCCCCCGGTCTCTGCTTTCACCTCGTAGCCGATGTAGCCGAGGAACCCCGGCCGGAAGTCGAACGGCAGGGCGGCCCCCGAGTCCACAAGGGGTCTGCGGGACAGCAGGACATCCACGCTGTCGAACAGCGATCCGGTCAGTTCTTCGCCCGTGGACAGCGTCGACCCCCGCCCGACCCGATGCTCCACCGTGTAGGCCAGCGGACCGGTGGCGTCCGCGAACACCGAGATGCCGGACTCGTCTGAGGAATCCAGCCACACCGAGACATCGGCCCCAGCAGGATCACCCACACTTGCGCGCCGGAGCTCGGCGAGAGCGTCCCGAACGGCCCACGCGTCGACCCGGCCCTGGTGACGGTGCACCGACATCCGCACCGCAGTGACCGACCCCACCGTCGCGGTGGTCCCGCGCGGG
>JBASAN010000203.1:0-26664 GCA_049650625.1 Ornithinimicrobium sp. | reverse complement strand
GTGCGCCCGCGGTGAGGGTAAAGACGTGGTCGAAGTTCTGCACCACGTAGATCGCACCCAGGAGTCCGGCCAGCTCGATGTACTGCCGCAGGTGCGGCAGCGTCATATGCGTGAAGATCTGCCAGGAGCTGGCCCCGTCGATGCGGGCTGCCTCCACGACATCCATCGGCCGGGACTGCAGACCGGCCAGCAGGATCAGCATCATGAACGGAGTCCACTGCCAGATCAGCGCGACCTCGATGGCGATCAGCGGGTTGGAGCTGATCCAGTCGCGAGTTGGCGCATTGTCACCGAAGACCACCCGTAGAACCCCGTTGAACAGGCCGTAGGTCGGGTTGTAGAGGGCGTGCTTCCAGACCAGGGCTGCTGCGACCGGAACGATCAGGAAGGGCGTGATCATCATGGTCCGCACGATGCCGCGACCGAAGAACTGACGGTCGAGCAGGAGCGCGATTCCCAGACCGATCAGCAGGGAAGCCAGCACCACGGTGAGCGTCAGGATGATGGTGACGAGCACCGCACTGCGAGCTGCTGGGTCGGAGAAGACGGTCTTGTAGTTGTCGAACCCGGCGAAGCCGCGGTCGTTGGGCCGGAAGGCGACCCAATCCATGAAGGAGATGATCAACGTCGTCAGGAAGGGGACCTGCGTCAGGATGATGACGAAGATCAACGCCGGCAGGAGTGGTGCCCGGCGAGCCCAGTTCGTGGACCGGCTCCCCGCGGCGGAGGACTTCGTGTTCTCCTCCACCGCGGGGGCCGTGCTTTGTGAGGTCAAGGCCTCTTACTCCTGGTAGCTCTCGGCGACACCTTCGGCCAAGCGCTGACCGTTGGAGAGCGCATCGTCCACGCTCATCTGCCCGGCGATGACCGAGCTGATGTCCTGGCTGAACGTCGTTCCGAAGTCCGGGAACTCCGGGATCCCGACGAACTGGATGCCGGGAGCCGGACGAGGCTGCACGCCCGGGTTGCCCGGGTCCGCACCCGTGATGGCGGCTTCCTGCGGCTCGGCGAAGGCGCCCGCGACGTCCAGGTAGTCCTGGTTCTCGTAGGTGGAGGCTCGCTTGCCGGCCGGCACGTTGGACCAGCCGATCTCAGAGCCCACGAGCTCTTCGTACTCGGCGCTCGAGGCCCACGAGATGAACTCCCAGGCAGCGTCCTTGTTCGGCGAGGCCTCTTCAATGCCCCAGGCCCAGGTGTAGAGCCAGCCCGAGGAGTCCGTTTCCTTCACGGGCGAGGGCGCATAGCCGATCTTGCCCTGGACGGGCGAACCGTCTGCCTCCAGAGAGCCGGCAGCCGACGTGGCGTCGACCCACATCGCGGAGTCACCCTGCGTCAAGTTGTTCAGGCACTCGGTGAAGCCGGCCTGGGCCGCTCCGTCCTGGCCGTAGTCCTTGACCAGATCGGTGTAGAAGGTGACGGCCTCGTTGAACTCCGGGGAGTCGACCTGAGCCTGCCAGTCCTCGGTCCACTAGGTGCCACCGAAGGTGTTGACCACGGTGGTCATCGGCGCGAGCACCTGGCCCCAGCCCGGCAGACCGCGCAGGCAGATCCCGGACATGTTGGGCTCGGCACCGTCGAGCTGCTCGGCCAAGCCGGCGATGTCATCCCAGGTCGGGTTCTCGGGCATCTCCAGGCCCTGTTCCTCGAAGACGTCTTTGCGGTACATGGTGAAGGACGACTCACCGTAGAACGGCTGGCCGTACACCGAGCCGTCGACCGACAGCGCCTCGGCCATGGGGGGAAGGATGTCGTCCTGGTTGAAGTCGCTGTCTTCGGCGATGTAGTCGTCCATGTTGGCGACCCAGCCGTTGTCGGCGTAGATCGGGACCTCGAAGTTGCTCAGCGAGGCCACGTCGTACTGACCGGCCTGCGAGGAGAACTCCTGGCTGATCTGGTCGCGGACATCGTTCTCCGGAAGGGTGGTGAAGTTGACCTTGATCCCGGTGTCCTTGGTGAAGTGCTCGGCGGTCAACTTCTCCAGGTCGACCATCTGAGGGTTGTTGACCTGGAGCACGTTGACCGTGCCGCCACCTTCCTCTCCGTCAGCGGCACCACCCTCACTTCCGCCGCCGGCCCCGGCGCATGCGGAAAGAGCCACACCAGCGGAGGTGGCCATCGCTAGAGCGATCCATCGTCGTTGACGCATCTGTTACTCCCTATGGTTCGGGCCCGCAGCGCAGACCCCATTGTCGGATTG
This sequence comes from Ornithinimicrobium sp., assembly GCA_049650625.1. Lineage (GTDB taxonomy): Bacteria > Actinomycetota > Actinomycetes > Actinomycetales > Dermatophilaceae > Ornithinicoccus. Next base: position 24,467 of record JBASAN010000203.1, on the reverse strand, counting down.
CTCAAATGAGCAACGCGGTGCACAAACGAGTAAACTGCGTTGAGAGCCTAGGTGTCAAGGGTCGGCGCCGTTAAGGTGTGCCTCACGCCTTGCGGTCGCCGTCGACCGCGAAGACCGCAGAAAGAGGTACACCATGGTTGGGTCCATGGGGCCGGCAGAGTCCGTCCTGGCTGCTACGGTCGCGCGCCGCTACTACCTCAACGGTGAAGCGAAGAAGGACATCGCCGACGAGCTGGGGATCAACCGTTTCAAGGTGGCACGCCTGCTGGAGAGCGCCCTGGAGTCGGGCCTGGTGACCATCGCGATCGCCACGGTCGGGGGCGTTGACATGGATGCCTCATCTCAGCTGGCCCAGCGCTTCGGGCTCACCCGCTGTGTGGTCGTGGCCAGTAGCAACACGCCGAACTCGGAAACCCTCGCCCAGTTGGGCAGGACCGCCGCAGACCTGATGAGCGAGGTGTTGACGGACCAGGACGTGCTGGGCCTGCCGTGGTCGCGCTCGGTGTTGGCGATGACCACCGCCCTGCGCGACGTCCCGGCCGTGCAGGTCGTACAGCTCAGTGGGGCGATGGAGCTGCCGGGGATCAACGCAAGCGCAGTCGACATCGTCCGAGAGACGGCGAGAGTCAGCCGGGGGGCATCGGTCATCTTCCATGCGCCGTTCCTCCTGGACGATGCGGCCAGCGCCCGGGCGGTGCGACGACAGCCCAGTGTCGGTGCCGGACTGGCTGCCGTGCGCGACGTCACACACGCCGTGGTCGGTCTCGGCCTGTGGGAGCCGGGGCTGTCCACCGTGCACGATATGGCCACCGTCACCGAGCGGCACCTCCTGGCCGGAAATGGGGTGGTGGGTGAGATCGCCGGCGTCTTCTTCGACGAGCAGGGCCAGGTCGTGGACTCCGAGCTCTCGGAGCGCTTGATCACCCTCTCCGGCCCCGACCTGGCTCGAATTCCCAAGGTGACCGCGATCGTCGAAGGGGCGGCCAAGGCGCCAGGCGTCGTTGCCGCGCTCCGGGGCGGGCTGATCAACGGGCTGGTCGTGGACTCCGCCGCAGCCACCGCGATGCTCCTGCACGACGCCGCGAGAGCGGACACCACGGGGGCCCGACCTACCGGGAGCTAGGCCACCTCGAGCGCGCGACGCAGTTGGGTCATCACGCTCGCTCCGAACGCGGACCCATGCATGAGCGTGTTGGCCAGAAGTGGGGCCAACTGGTGAAGGGCGATCCGCTCCTGCCATCCTGCGGCTAAGGGATACACCTCCTGGTAGGCCGCGAACGTCTGCTCCGCGAAGCCACCGAACAGGCGCATCAGCGCGAGGTCGATCTCACGGTGACCGTAGTGGGCGCTCGGGTCGACGATCCAGTGGCGTCCCTGCACGTCGACCACCCGGTTGCCGGCCCACAGGTCACCGTGCACCAGGCACGGTTGCTCGGCAGGACCGCATACCTCAGGTCCACGGGCGAGGAGACGATCGACCAGCCGCAGGGCGCTCGGGTCCACCCGACCGCACTCCACCGCCTGCCGGGCCAGCGGAAGGACCCGATGCTGCACGTAGGCCGTGGACCATTGCTCTTGGGGGCTCAGATCGAGGCGGACGGAGCCCAGGTAGCCGTGAGTGCAGTCGTCGACGGAGCCGAAATGTGGACCGCGGTGGCGATGCAGCGCCGCCAGAGCCCGACCGAACTCCTCGGCACCGGCCTCTTGCCCCGTGGCCGCGGATCGAGCCTCATGCTCGATCCACTCCAGCGCCAGACCCGTGCGGTGAGATCGGAGCACCGCCGGCACGGGCACGGTCGCTGTCGCGCGTAGCGCGCGTAGTCCCACCGCCTCACGTTCGTAGAAGTCGATCGTCGGGTTGGCTCGGCTTTTGAAGAACACCCGCCCCCGAGGCGTCTGCCCCACGAAGACCTCGGAGATCGACCCGCCCGCGACAGAACGGAGCTCGTCGACGTCGAACCCCGCGATGAGGTCTGCGGACAGAGTCTCGGGGCGCACGATCCCTAGTGTCGCGCATGAGCTCGATTCCGTGAGGTCGGGAGGACCCTCACCGTGAGCGGCCTTCAGGCGGCGTTGCCGTCAGCGATCCACTCCAGCAACCCGCGGCAGGCCATCTCGACCTGGTCGAACATCGTGGCGAACGCCTCCTGCGGGCGCCCGTACGGATCTGGCACGTCCAGCCCCTCGACTCCCGCCCAGCGACTGCCGTCGGAGCCGGGGGCGAAGGATCCGAGCCGCACGATGCGTGATCGCGCTTCGGTGTCCGGTGCCATCTCTTCGAGGTCCTCCACGTTGCCGTGGTCCATGGCTACCAGCAGGTCGAACCGGTCGAAGTCTGCCGGTCCGAACTGCTGGCCGACGTGCTGCAGGGCGATGCCGCGCCGCTGGGCCTCGAGCACCGTGGAGTCGTGGGGTGGGTCCCCGACGTGCCAGGGTCCGGTGCCGGCCGACTCCACGACCAGGGTGGGCACATCGGTCCTATCGGCGGCCAGTGCGATGAACACGGCCTCGGCCGCCGGTGATCGACAGATGTTGCCCAGACAGACGAAACAGATGCGCATGGGGCAAGTCTGGACCACCGGCCCCCCAGCCGACACAAGCAGCTCACGTCGGTTCGGGGGATTAACCTACGGTCCCGTAACATTGGACCGAGTATGAGCAAAAAGCCATCTCGCCGACTCGACCGTGTCGTGATCCGTTTTGCCGGAGACTCCGGCGACGGCATGCAGCTGACCGGTGATCGTTTCACCTCCGAGACTGCATCCATGGGGAACGACATCTCGACGCTGCCCAACTTCCCGGCCGAGATCCGGGCTCCCGCGGGCACCCTGCCAGGGGTGTCGAGCTTTCAGCTGAACTTCGCTGACCACGATGTGATGACGCCCGGCGATGCCCCGGACGTGCTGGTGGCCATGAACCCTGCCGCCCTCAAGGCCAACCTTCCCGATCTGCCGCGGGGGGCCACGGTGATCGCCAACACGGATGAGTTCACCAAGCGAAACCTCGCCAAGGTGGGGTATGCCGTCTCCCCTCTGGAGGACGACAGTCTGGAGTCCTGGCACGTGCACGCCCTGGGCCTGACGTCGATGACGGTGCAGGCCCTCGCGGAGTTCGCGCTGAGCCGCAAGGAGAAGGAGCGCGCCAAGAACATGCTGGCCCTGGGCCTGCTGTCCTGGCTGTACTCCCGGCCCCTGGAGGGCACCGAGGCCTTCCTGCGGGCCAAGTTCGCCAAGTCCCCCGAGGTGCTCGAGGCCAACCTCACCGCGCTCCGCGCCGGCCATGCCTACGGCGAGACCACTGAAGACTTCGCCGTGCGTTTCGAGGTCGCCCCGGCGCCGATGACGCCCGGAACGTACCGCACCATGACGGGTGGGCAGGCCATGGCCCTGGGCCTGGTCAGCGCCGCCCATCGCAGCGGACTTCCGCTGGTGCTCGGCTCCTACCCCATCACCCCCGCGTCCGACGTGCTGCACGCGTTGTCCGCCCTCAAGCGCTTCAACATCACCACGCTCCAGGCGGAGGACGAGATCGGCGCAGTCGGCATGGCCCTCGGCGCGGCCTACGGTGGCGCCTTGGGTGTGACGACGACGTCAGGGCCGGGGCTGGCGCTCAAGGCCGAGACCATCGGCTTGGCGGTGTCGACCGAGCTGCCGCTCATCGTCATCGATATCCAGCGCGGCGGACCTTCGACTGGGTTGCCGACCAAGACCGAGCAAGCCGACCTGCTTCAGGCCCTCTACGGCCGCAACGGTGAGTCGCCGGTGGCGGTGGTGGCGGCGCAGTCCCCCACCGACTGTTTCGACGCCGCCCTGGAAGCGGTCCGCATCGCCACCACCTACCGCACCCCAGTGATCCTGCTCTCCGACGGCTACCTGGCCAACGGGTCGGAGCCGTGGTCGGTGCCTGAGGTCGCCGACCTGCCCGAGCTCGACATCCAGTTCGCCACCCAGCCCAACGCGACTGACGACAAGGGTGAGCCGGTGTTCCACCCGTTCCTGCGCGACCCGTCCACCCTGGCGCGCCCGTGGGCCGTGCCGGGGACAGCAGGGTTGGAGCACCGTGTCGGGGGCATCGAGAAGGCCGACGTCACCGGCCACATCTCCTACGACCCGGACAACCACGACAAGATGGTGCGGCTCCGCGCGGCCAAGATCGACAGGATCGCCGAGACGATCCCGGATCTCGAGGTCGACGACCCCAGCGGCACCGCCAAGGTGCTGGTGTTGGGGTGGGGCTCGACGTATGGCCCCATCTCGGCCGCCGCGCGTCTGGTGCGCAACGCCGGCACCGAGGTCGCGCAGGCTCACCTCCGTCACCTCAACCCCTTCCCCAGCAACCTGGGCGACGTGTTGCGCCGGTACGACCGGGTCATCGTCCCGGAGATGAACCTCGGTCAGCTCGCGCTCCTGCTGCGGGGCACGTTCCTGGTCGACGTCACATCGCACACCGCCGTCCGCGGCCTCCCCTTCACCGCGAGCGAGCTGGCCGAGGTGCTGCACAAAGAAGCCATCATCGCCGAGGAGATGATCCGATGAGCGCACAGACCACCTCGCTGGGTATGCCGACCTCGGGCACCGCTGACGTGCCCCGCACCCCCGACGGGGCGCCCGACCAGACCAAGAAGGACTTCACCTCCGACCAGGAGGTGCGGTGGTGTCCCGGTTGCGGTGTCTACGCCGTCCTCGCGGCCGTGCAGGGCTTTTTCCCGGACCTGGGTCTGCGCCGCGAGAACATCGTCTTCGTCTCCGGTATCGGCTGCAGCTCCCGCTTCCCCTACTACCTGGACACCTACGGCATGCACTCGATCCACGGTCGCGCGCCGGCCATCGCCACGGGGCTGGCGACCTCGCGGGGCGACCTTTCGGTGTGGGTGGTGACCGGCGACGGGGACGCCCTCAGCATCGGCGGCAACCACCTGATTCACGCCATGCGCCGCAACGTCAACCTGACGATCCTGCTCTTCAACAACAAGATCTACGGCCTGACCAAGGGGCAGTACTCGCCGACCTCGGACGTCGGGACGGTGACCAAGTCGACGCCCGTCGGCTCGGTAGACCACCCCTTCAACCCGGTCTCCCTGGCTCTCGGTGCCGAGGCAACGTTTGTGGCCCGCACCCTGGACTCCGACCGCGGACATCTGATGGAGGTGCTGAGCGCGGCGGCGGCCCATCGGGGCACCTCCCTGGTCGAGATCTACCAGAACTGCCCCATCTTCAACGACGGCGCCTTCCAGCTCATCAAGGACCGTGACCAAGGCAAGGCCAGGATCGCCTACCTGCGAGATGGTGAGCCGATCCACGTGGGTGAGGACCACGTCGTCGTCCGCGACGGCTCGGGGATGGCTGTCGTCCCGAGCACCCAGGCCGCCGAGACCGACGTGGTGAGACACGACGTCGGAGCGGACGACCCCTCCCAGGCCTTCGCGTTGTCCCGGTTGGACGACCCGACCATGGCGCACGTGCCGATGGGGATCTTCCGCCAGGTGGAGCGGGCGACCTACGACGATCAGGTGCGAGCACAGGTGGACGGGGCCCGCGCGAGCGCGGGCGGCACGACCTCGGACGACGACCTCCAGTCCTTGCTGCGTGGCAAGGACACCTGGACCGTCGAGGCGTGAGCAGCGCCTCTGACCTGAAGGCGCAAGGGCAGCCCCTTCCCACCGGTCCGGAGAGGCGAGACGTGGGGTGGGGAACCGCCTACGGTCTCACGGCATACACCCTGTGGGGTCTCTTCCCGCTCTACTTCATCACGTTGCGCCCGGCCGGCGCGGTAGAGATCTTGGTCCACCGAGTGCTGTGGGCCTTCGTCCTCTGCCTGATCATCCTGGCAGTGCTCGGCAACCTGAGGTGGGTCGCTCCGCTGGTGCGTCGTCCTCGCACGTTGGCGGCCGTCGGCACCGCGGGCGCGCTGATCGCCACCAACTGGACCATCTACACCTTCGCGGTCCTGACCGGCCACGTCACCGAGGCCGCGCTGGGCTACTTCCTGAACCCGCTGGTGACGGTGGGCCTGGGAGTCGTGGTGCTCCGCGAGCGTCTGCGCGTCGCGCAGTGGGTCGCGGTGGGCATTGGTGCGACCGCAGCCCTCTATCTCACGGTCGACTACGGGAGCCCGCCATGGATCTCGATCAGCCTGGCCCTGACGTTCGCCAGCTACGGTCTGGTCAAGAAGCGAGTAGGGCTGTCGTTGTCGGCCGTCCAGTCTCTGACTGCCGAGACCATGGTGATTGCACCGGCGGCGCTTGCCGTGCTGGTCTACCTCACGGTGACGGGTTCCCAGACGTTCACCACTCAGGGTTGGTCCCACACTCTTCTCCTGGTCAGCGCCGGTGTGGCCACCACCATCCCGTTGCTGTTCTTCGCGGCCGCCGCGCGGCGGGTGCCGTTGACCACCATCGGACTTCTGCAGTTCATCACCCCCGTGCTGCAGCTCCTCTGCGCCGTCGTTCTCCTTGGCGAGTCCATGCCCTCTTCACGGTGGGTCGGCTTTGCTCTGGTGTGGGTGGCGCTAGCGGTGCTGACCCTCGACTCCTCCATCGCCGCCGGGCGCAACCATCGGCTGCACCGGATCGCGCTACGCACCGCGACGTAGACTGAGCGTGTGGCACGCCGAGTGACTCTCGTCGCCTGGGGGTCGCGCGGAGACGTTGCGCCGATCATCACCCTTGGGCAAGGGCTGCGCGCCACCGGCGACGAGGTGAGTGTCCTGGCGAGCCGCGACTTCGAGTCCTCGGTGCGCGCCGCTGGCCTGCACTGGCTGCCGTTCGATATCTCTGTCATGGCCGCGGCCCGCTCGCCCTCCGGGCGCCAATGGCTGGGCGGGCACCGCACCTTGATCGGTGAGGGTCTGGCTCTCCAGAAGGTCCTGGACACCTTCGCCCAACCGCTGGTGGAGGGACTGTGGACCCACACGCGCGAGGCTGATCTCGTCGTCAGTGGCATCCTCACCGCGGACGCCTGCGCCAGCCTGACGGCCGCCCGCGACCAAGACCATGCGGTCGCGTTGTTCACCCCGGTCCTGCCGAGCCGGCAAGGGGCGAGCTCGCCGACGGCTCTGGTGCAGTCGCGGGACACCGCCCTCAATGCGCTGACGGGCCGAGCGGTGCTCGGGGCCTCCTACCGCCTGCTGCGTGTCCCCGGAGACACGATCCGCCAACGGCTCGGACATCGAAGGACCCGCCCGGGTTGGCTGCTGGACCGCTTGCGCCACATGCCGGTCCTCGTCGGCACCAGCCGGTACGTCGTCCCCCCGGATCCGAATCAGCCCAACGTGACCGTGACTGGCTACTGGCCACCCGCGGGCCAAGACCTAGCCAGCGATGAGGCCGAGCGCCTCGAGGCGCTGATCGCCGCCGAGCGCGCACGTGGACGACCCGTGGTGTCACTCGGTTTCGGAAGTATGACCACCACCGACCCCGTCGGAACGGCAGACCTTTTGATCCGCTCGGCCCAGGACGCCGGGGTGCATCCCATCATCGGCGACGGATGGACCGGAGTCGGAGCCTACCTTCGCGGTCGCAAGGACGTGACGGTGATCGAGCATGTCCCCCACGACTGGCTCTTCGCTCACTGCGACGCGGTGGTCCACCACGGGGGCGCCGGGACCACCGGCTCTGCGTTCCGCTCCGGTGTGCCCCAGGTCGTGGTCGCGCACATGGGCGACCAGTTCTTCTGGGCCCACCGTGCTCACCAGCTGGGGGTCGCGTCTGCACCGCTTCGACGCGCGGGGCTGACCCATCACCGTCTTACAGGCGCCCTGGCGGAGGTCACTGCAGGACCACAGGCCGAGCTTCGCTCGGAGCGCGCCCGCGAGCTGGCCGGGTGGGTCGGTAGCGAAGACGGCGTCGCGGCCGGGGTAGACCTGTTGCGCCACAAGGTCGGCCCGTCACCCACGTAGGTGCGGCGGTCCGCCGTTCACGCCTTCCGGTGCTCGACAGTCAGCGCGGCGAGCTGCGCGCGGCGACCCGGCGCAGCAGCGCCGCCCCCGAGTCGGCCATCGGTGTGCCCTGAGGGATCTCGATCACCAGGGGTCGACCGCTGCTGCGGTGGACGATCATCCCTGGTCCCCCACGGCGGATGTATGCCGTATGCCGAGCGTTCCATTGCAGCCCCCAGCCCCCCCAGGCCATCGGGTCCACCTCGGTGCTTCCCACTCCAAGCACGTCCTGCGCACGCACCTGCGCCAGCCGGACGGGAAACCGTCGGGACGTCACCGTCAGGCCGCGCTCGTCGACATCCACCCGCACCGCACTCCACGCCGCCATGACCAGGCAAAAGGCGACACCGCCGGCCGCCATCACCGCGACCCACCACCGTGGCGCCGAGCCCCAGGACAGAGCGATCGCCGCACCGAAGACCACCACGCCGAAGAGCACCAGTCGCTGCATTCGAGGCGAGGAAAGGTCCACCGACCAGGTGTCCTCCGTCGCGGGGCCGGAGGTCGGGGGGCTCGACGGTGGACGACCTACCCGGTCCCGCTCGGGGATCCGGTCGGTCAGTGCTCCACGAGAGGGTCGCACCAGCGCGAAGATCGCATACACCCATCGTCCCCAGAGGGCCCCGACGAGCACGGCGACCAGCGCACTGAGCCACGCAACGAGCGACAGCTGGCCCAACAGCAGATAGGTGCTGTTTGCGGCCGTCGCGACCCCGCAGGCGCACAACAGGAACCGCGTGCTGACATCGGTGAGCCAGAAGGACAAACCGCTCACCAACGCGGCCGCGACCACGGCCAGGACGGTCACGGCCAACGCCACCTCAGCACCCGGAGAGGTCGACCCGCCGTCTGCTTGGCTGGACACCACAGCGCCCAGGAGGAGCAGGGCCAACGGCGAAATGGCGGCTGCCCCGGCCCGCACCGGCCGCGAGCGGGAGTCGCTCATGGGCCGGTCCCTATCGGGAGCGATCTGCCACGCCATCGACCAGAGCGCGCAGCGCATCTACGGCCGGCGACTCCCCGAGGCCATCCAGTAACGACCTCGTGCTGGAGGCGAGCCGTTGGGTGTGGTCCCGGGCCGCCTGCATCGCCGGGTGGATCCGCAACAGGGCTACGGCCTCGGCGACGTCGCCCGGGTCGGCGATGGGTCCACTGACCAGGTTCACCAGGCGCGCGTCCTGTGGCGTGGCCATCGACACGGCGTACAGCACCGGAAGCGTCGCTTTGCCTTCGCGGAGGTCGGCGCCCGGCACCTTGCCTGACTGGTCTTGGTCGGAGGAGATGTCGAGCAGGTCGTCGGCCAGCTGGAAGACCGTTCCCAGCTGCTCGCCGAAGGTGGTGAGTGTCTCCACCAGCTCGGCGTCTCCGCCACCGAACATGGCGCCGTAGCGTGCGGAGGTGGCGATGAGCGAGCCGGTCTTGTCGGCCAGCACGCTGAGGTAGTGCTCGATCGGATCCGCCCCTACCGCTGGTGGGCGCTCGTCCCGGATCTGGCCCGAACACAACCGGACGAAGGTCTCGGCCTGGATCTTGACCGCCTCGGCCCCCAGGTCCGCAATCACTGACGACGCGGTCCCGAACAGGAGGTCGCCGACCAAGATCGAGGTGGCGTTGCCGTAGCGCACGTTGGCGCTCTGCACTCCGCGTCGCAGCTCGGCCTCGTCCATCACGTCGTCGTGGTACAGGGAGGCAAGGTGTGTCAGCTCGACGCCGACGGCGGCCTCGACCACCCTCTCGCTCATCGACCCCGCCACCTGGGCGGACAACAAGGTGAGGAGGGGGCGAAAGCGCTTGCCACCCGCATTGGACAGGTGGCCGGCGGCTTCGGCGATGAAGGGATCGTCGTGGTCGACGACCTCACGCAGACGCCGGTCGACCGTCTCCAGCCCTTCCACCAAACGCTGTTGCAGGTCCTCGTCGGCGCCCGGGAGCACGGTCGGCGCAGCCATCATCACCGAATGAACTGCGATGCCTGCTGAGCCAACTCCAGCATGGGTGACGGCATGATGCCCAGGCCCAGGGTGACCAGCAGCCCAACGGCCACCGCAAACGTGGTCAGCGCTGAGGGCTCGACGGCCACGGTGTCGCCGGTGCGTTCTCCGAAGTACATCAGCACGATCAACCGGAAGTACACGTAGGCCGTTACGGCGCTGGCCAGCACACCGATGACGGCTAGCCATGCACCGTTGTTGTCGATCGCGGCCGAGAAGACCGCGAACTTGCCCGTGAAGCCGGAGGTCAACGGGATTCCGGCGAAGGCCAGCAACAGGAAGCTGAACGCTCCCGCAACCCACGGGTGGGCTTTGGCCAGTCCTGACCACTGCGAGACGTGGGTGGCCTCGCTACCGGCCGAGCGCACCAAGGTCACCAGCGCAAATGCCGGGATGGTCATGAACCCGTAGGCCGCCAGGTAGAACATGGTCCCGGAAACGCCCGAAGAGGACAGGGCCAGGAAGCCTACGAGGATGAAGCCCGCGTGGGCGATGGAGGAGTAGGCCAGAAGACGCTTGATGTCGTTCTGCCCGACCGACATCACTGCGCCCACAATCATGGTGACGGCAGCGACTCCGGCCAACACGGGCTGCCAGTCCAGTCGCGCCGACTCGCCTGCGACATAGAAGACGCGCAGCAGGGCACCGAAGGCTGCAACCTTCGTGCAGGCAGCCATGAACCCGGTGACCGGAGTCGGCGCACCCTGATACACGTCTGGCGTCCACGCGTGGAAGGGAACGGCACCCACCTTGAAGAGCAGACCGGTCGCGATCAACAGCAGCCCGGGCACGAGCAGGCCATCCATGCCGATCTCGCTGGTGATGGCCAAAGAGATCTGGTCGAAGCGCATCGAACCGGCGTACCCGTAGATCAGTGCGGAGCCGAACAGGAAGAACGCCGAGGAGAAGGCACCCAGGAGGAAGTACTTCAAGGACGCTTCCTGGGACAGCAGCCGACGTCGACGTGCCAGACCACACATGATGTAGAGCGGCAGCGACAGGATCTCCAGCGCGATGAACATCACCAGCAGGTCGTTCGCCATCGGGAAGAGCATCATGCCGCCGATGCCGAACAGGGTCAGCGGGTAGATCTCCGTCGTGGTGGCACCAACCTTGACGGCCAGGGCCTCTTCGGCCGACCCCGGTACGGACACGCCAGCCTGAGTGAATGCGTCGGGGGCGTTGCCGCCCAGTCGTTCGCTCATCACCATGACGCCGATGATGGCCAACGACAGGACGAGACCTTGGAGCAGGAGAGCGGGACCATCGTTGGCCACGGCGCCCGCGGCGGTGATGCCTTGGTGGTTCGGCGCGATGAAGATGACGGCGCCGAGCGCGACGACCAACGTGAGGATGGTCAACGGCATCTGGATGCCGTAGCGCTGGGAGCGACCGGCGAAACCTTCGACAGCGACCCCGATGAGACCACCGACGAAGACGATGATCAAGGGCAGCAACGCCAGGTAGTCGATCTCAGGAGCAGTGAACTGCATCAGTCTTCGCTCCCTTCGACAGCGTCGGCCGAGGTGCCGGTGGGTGCCGGATCACTCACTCCGACGTACTGCAGTGTGGTCTGGACAGCAGGCTCGAGGACGTCCAGCGCGGGTTTGGGGTAGAAGCCGAGGAAGAGGAACGCCACAATCAGGGGGGCCACTACCGCCTTCTCCCGCAAGGTCATGTCCGGGGTGGCGGCGTACTCCTCCGGCGCGGGGCCGGTGGCCACCTTCTTGTACATCAGCAGGATGTAGAGCGCCGCCAAGATGACCCCCATGGTGCCGACGACGGCGAACACGGGGTAGGTCTGGAACGTGCCGATGATGACCATGAACTCCGAGACGAAGGAGTTCAGGCCCGGCAGGGCGAGGCCGGAGAGCCCGGCGACGAGCAGCGATCCAGCGATCAGCGGTGTCACCCGCTGCCATCCGCCGAAGTCCATGATGTCCCGGGACCCGCGGCGCTGCACGAGCATGGCCGCGATCAGGAACAGTGCGGCCGTGGTGAAGCCGTGGTTGACCATGTAGAGGGTCGACCCCGTCTGGCTGACTGTGGTCACGGCGAAGATGCCGAGCACGATGAAGCCGAAGTGGCTGATCGAGGTGTAGGCAATGAGTCGCATCATGTCGCGCTGACCGATCGCAAGGGCGGCCCCGATCAGGATGGACAGCACCGCAAAGGTCATCACGGCCGGAGTCGCCCAGCGGCTGGCGTCGGGGAAGAGCTGCAGGCAGAACCGGATCATCCCGAAGGTTCCGACCTTGTCCAGGACACCCACCAAGAGAACGGAGGTCGCCGGGCGGGCCTCGCTTGCGGCGTGAGGCAGCCAAGTGTGCACCGGCCACATCGGCGCTTTGATCGCGAAGGCGATGAAGAAGCCGAGGAAGAGCAACCGTTCGACCCAGGTGCTGATGTCCAGTCCGGAGAGGTTCTCGATCAGGAACCCGTCGGTGCCTCCGGGACCTTGCAGGTAGACCGCGATGACCGCGACCAGCATGATCAGTCCACCCAGGAGCGAGTAGAGCAGGAAGCTGGTGGCTGCCTTGGCGCGGCCTGGGCCGCCGAACATCCCAATGAGGAAGTAGACCGGGATCAGCATCGCCTCGAAGAAGACGTAGAAGAGGAAGACGTCGATGGCGGCGAACACGCCGATCATGAAGGCTTCCAGGATCAGCATGAGCGCGAAGTAGCCCTGCTGCCGTCGGCCGTCCTCGACCGGGACGTCCTCCCACGCAGCCAGCAGACAGATCGGGACCAGGACGACCCCGAGCAGGATCATGGTCAGCGAGATGCCGTCGATACCCAGGGCGTAGCTGACGCCGAACTGTGGGATCCACGACCGGACCTCGGTCAGCTGGAACTGCGTATCGGCGCCCACCTCGAACTGGAAGGCCATCAGTATGCCGAGCACCAACGTCAGCAGGGAGACGCCCAGCGCCACCTCGCGCACCTTGGCGAAGCCCTTCGGAAGCACGGCGACGGCAGCGCCTCCGAGCAAGGGGACCAACACCAGGGTGGTCAACCAGGGGAAGTCGCTCATAGCTGCATCACCAACACGGCGCCGACGATAGCCACGATGCCGATCAACATGGTCATCGCGTAGGAGCGGACGAACCCGGTCTGGGTGCGCCTCAGCGTCTTGGACAGACCACCGACCCCGCCCGTGGTCTTCGCGACCATGCCGCCCTCGATCACGTCTCGGTCGGTGGCGGTGACGATATCGACCAGCCCCTGACCGGGCGCCCGGAGGAACACCTCGTTGAAGTCGTCCTGGAACAGGTCACGCCGGGCGGCCTTGGTCACGAAGGTCCCTTCGGGTGCGGTGGTGGGAACGTCACGTCGCCAGTACATGAGCCAGGCCAGTCCGGCGCCGGCCAACAGCAACAGGAAGGCCAGGATCTGGATGAGCAGGACGGGGATCACCGGCTCCGGGTGCTCGGCGTGACCGAACACCGGGTCCAACCAGGCGGACAGGATGCCAGTGGGGTACAGCAGCGCGCCGAGGCCGATTGACCCCACGGCCAGGACCATCATCGGCACGGTCATCGTCAACGGCGACTCGTGGGGGTCGACATCGTCGGCCCAGCGGGCCTTGCCGTGGAAGGTCATGAAGAACAGTCGCGACATGTAGAAGGCGGTCACCCCGGCCGCGAGCAGCGCTGCTCCTCCGAACACCCACGGCCGCCAGGCGCCGTCCCCCTGGTCGATGAAGGCCGTCTCGATGATGAAGTCCTTGGAGAACCAACCGGAGGTGAACGGGACACCGATGATGGCGACGAAGCCAGCGGCAAAAGTGATCCAGGTGATCTTCATCTTGGAGGACAGGTTGCCGAAGCCGCGCATGTCGACGCTGTCCTTCATCCCGTGCATCACCGAGCCGGCACCGAGGAACATCCCGGCCTTGAAGAACCCGTGGGTGACCAGGTGGAAGATCGCGTAGAGGTAGCCCAGTGGCCCCAGTCCGACGGCCAGCATCATGTAGCCGATCTGGCTCATGGTGGAGGCGGCGAGGGCCTTCTTGATGTCGTCCTTGGCGCAGCCGACGATGGCTCCGTACACGAGCGTGATCGTGCCTATGCAGGCCACCGCCAGCCGGGCGTTCGGGGTGAGGTCGTAGATCGCCTGGCTTCGCGCAATGAGGTAGACCCCGGCGGTGACCATGGTCGCGGCGTGGATGAGGGCGGACACGGGGGTCGGGCCGGCCATGGCATCACCCAGCCAGGACTGCAACGGGAACTGGGCCGACTTGCCACAGGCGCCGAGCAGCAGCAGCAGCCCAACCGCCAGCAGCGTTCCCTGGCTCATCGACGAGGCCTCACCGTGCACCGTGGCGAAGTCCAACGCCCCCACGCTGGCGAACAACACCGCCATGGCCGTGATCAGGCCGACGTCCCCGATGCGGTTGACCACGAACGCCTTGTTGGCTGCGGTCGCAAACGCCGGGTTCCAGTTCCAGAAACCGATGAGCAGGTAGGAGGCGAGGCCCACCCCTTCCCACCCGACGAAGAGCAACAGGTAGGAGTCCGCCAGCACGAGGATCAACATGGCGGCCACGAAGAGGTTCAGGTAGGCGAAGAACCTGCGCCGGTCGGGATCGTGGGCCATGTAGCCCAAGGAGTACACGTGGATCAACGAGCCGACGAAGGTGATCAGCATGACGAAGGTCAACGACAACGGGTCCAGCAACAGCCCGACATTGACGCTCAGCGTCCCGGCTGAGACCCAGTCCCACAGCTGCACGGACAGCGCCCGCTCCTCATCCGGCATACCAGCCAGCTGAGCGATGACCCCGACGCCGACTCCGAAGCTCGCCCAGGACAGACCGACCGCCAAGGCCGGGCCCCACGCGTTGGTCGCCTTGCCGCCCACAAGAAGGATGGCTGCGCCGAGCAACGGCAGCGCGATCATCAACCAGCCCAGCGCGGCGAAGCCGGTGGCCTCGGTGGCGCGGACGGCGGTGGGATCGGCCAGCGCGAAGCCGACGGAACTGGAAAGCACAGACACTCAGCCCGCTCCTTACAACTTCAAAAGGTTGGCGTCGTCCACGGATGCGGAGCGACGGGCGCGAAAGATGGACATGATGATGGCAAGGCCGACAACCACCTCGGCGGCAGCCACCACCATCACGAACAGGGCATAGACCTGTCCGTCCAGCGTCCCGTGCATCCGGGAGAAGGTGACGAGTGACAAGTTGCAGGCGTTCAGCATGAGCTCGACACCCATGAAGACCACGATCGTGTTGCGACGGGTCAGCACGACGAGGGCGCCGATCGTGAACAGCAGCGTCGACAGGTAGATGTAAGCCGCGAGCGTCATCGGTTCTCCTCCCTATCGGTGCTGCCTTTCGTGTCGTCGACCTCGTCCTGACCCATCAGGGTCACGCCATCCCGGCCGTGCTCGTCGATGGCTTCGTAGGCCGCATCCGTCGTCGCCGCGAAGCCTGTCATCGAAGCGACCTGGCCACGGGCAACCAGGACGCGGGGCACCGACTCCTCGGCCGGCGTGCCATCCGGCAGCAGCGCAGGAGTGTCGGCCGCGTTGTGCCGGGCGTAGACACCGGGGTTGGGTCGACCCGCCAACCACGTGCCGCTGGCAATGGTCTGATCGGAGCGGCGGCGCTGGGAGATCGGCGGGGTCAGCCGTTCGTGGTGCGCCAACACCATGGCACCCATCACCGCGATGACCAGCAGCGCGCCGAGGATCTCGAACCCGAAGACCTGCCGGGTGAAGATCTCGCGGGCCAGCCCGGTGACGCTCCCCTCCTCCTGCACCGCGGTCAGCCCGATCGGGTCACCGAAGTCGACCCGCCATAGTCCGACCATGACGACGACGGCAAAGAGCACCGCGAAGACATAGGCGGAGACCCGCTGGCCGGGAAGTGTCTCCACCAGGGAGTCCGAGGCGTCGACCCCGACCAGCATGACGACGAACAGGAACAGCATCATGACCGCGCCGGAGTAGACGAAGATCTGGATGACCCCGACGAACTCGGCGTCCTGGGCGATGTAGAACACCCCCAGCGAGATCATCACCAACGCGGTGGACATCGCAGCGTGCACCGCCTTGTGGGCGAACAGCAGCCCGAGAGCCCCCAGGATCGTGGCGGGACCGAGCACCCAGAACAGCAGCGCCTCTCCTCCACTCACCGGTAGGCCTCCTGCGCGTTGTCGTGGTCGGATGATGCACCGTCTGCCGCTTGCCCGTCCCGAGCAGCGACGTAGTCCCGCTGCGACTGGTCGGGCCCGGTGATGTGACCCTTGTAGTAGTCGGTGTCATCGGTGCCGTCCGCCATCGGAAGGGGCGCGCGAAGCATACCCTCCCCCAAGGGCGCGAGGAGTTGATGTTTTTCGTAGATCAGGGGCGCACGCTCACTGTCGGCGAGCTCGTACTCGTTGGTCATCGTCAGCGCCCGGGTGGGGCAGGCCTCGATACACAGCCCACAGAAGATGCAGCGCAGATAGTTGATCTGGTACACCCGGCCGTAGCGCTCCCCTGGCGAGAAGCGCGCCTCGTCGGTGTTGTCGGCCCCCTCCACGAGGATGGCGTCGGCTGGGCAGGCCCACGCGCAGAGCTCGCACCCGATGCACTTCTCCAAGCCGTCGGCATACCGGTTGAGCTGGTGGCGGCCGTGGAAACGCGCCTGGGTCGGACGAGGCTTCTCCGGGTACTCCTCGGTGGCCACCTTGCGGAACATCGTGCTGAAAGAGACCCCGAAGCCCGCGACCGGGGCCAAGAAGTCGGAGAGGAAACTGGTCTTCTTGTCCTGCTGCTTCCCGTCGTCGTCGCGGCGAGCGGGAGCGATCCTGTCGGTGTTCTTCCCCGTGCTGCCTTCGGGCTTGAGGATCTCGTCGCCCTTGCTGCCCGTTGTCTCGAGGTCCTGCTTCTTGAGCTCTTCGTCAGCCACGGTCGTCCTCCGATGGTTCGCGTGTGGGCACCGATCCTGCGTCGACGGTCACCGGTTCGGCAGCCTTGACCGCCTTGGGAGGCTCCACCAGCCGCTGCCCGGGCAGCGGCGGGATGGGGTAACCGCCCGCGAACGGATCGATCTCGTCCGGGGGTGTGCGGGCTTCCTGCCTCTCGCGGTCGCGGGCGTCCTTCTTGAAGGAGATCAGCGTGAGCGGCACGATCACCGCCACCGCGATCAGCACCACCGTGATGACCGTCGCCCACTGGCTGTCGCCGAAGTAGCCGATCTGCGCGGCACGGATCAAGGCCACCGCGATGACCCACACCAGGGCGGCGGGAATCATGTACTTCCACCCGAGCTTCATGAACTGGTCGTAGCGCACCCGAGGCAGGGAACCGCGCAGCCAAACATAGCCGAAGATGAACAGCCACATCTTGATCGTGAACCAGATCAAGCCCCAGTAGCCCTGGTCGAACATGCCGTCGTTGATGGCCGCGATGCCGGGTGGCGCGTGCCACCCGCCGAGGAACAAGGTGGCCGCGAGCGCGGACACGGTGAACATGTTGATGTACTCACCGAGGAAGAACATGCCGAACTTCATCGAGGAGTACTCGGTGTGGAACCCGCCACCGAGCTCACCTTCACCCTCGGCCAGGTCGAAAGGCAGACGGTTGGTCTCGCCGACCATGGTCACCAGGTAGATGACGAAGGAGAAGAACAGCGGTATGACGAACCACAGGTCGGCCTGGGCGGCGACGATCTGCGAGGTCGACATCGAGCCTGCATAGAGAAAGACCGCTACCAGCGAGAGGCCCATCGCGATCTCGTAGGAGATGACCTGCGCGGTGGAGCGCAGCCCTCCGAGCAGGGGATACGTCGACCCCGAGGACCATCCCGCCAGGACGAAGCCGTAGGCACCCACCCCGGCCACAGCCAGGACCAGCAACGTGGCAACCGGGGTGTCGGTGAGCTGCAGGGGTGTCGTGTGGCCGAACATCTCGACCGTGCCGCCCATCGGGATGATGGCGAACGAGACGAACGCCAGCGAACCCACGATCAGCGGGGCGATGATGAACATCACTTTGTCGGCGGCCTTGGGGGTGACGTCCTCCTTCATCATCAGCTTCAGTCCATCCGCCAAGGTCTGCAACAGACCCAGGGGTCCGAAGCGGTTAGGACCGGGACGCTGCTGCATGCGGCCGATGACCCGACGCTCGAACCAGATCACGATCAAGACGTTGATCAGCAGGAACACGAAGATCATCAAGGCCTTGATTACCGAGAGCCACCACGGCGTGTCGCTGAAGTCAGCCGCCGGGAGGTCGCTTGCGACCACGGCGGGCCCGGTCAGCACGGACATCGTGGACGCGATCATGGACGGCCTTCCGATACAGCAGGGGCACTGGCCGTGGCGATCCGCACCACGGCGCCGGCGTCGACACCGAGCGTCGCGCGGACCTTCGAGCCGGGCGAGTTGGTCGGCAGCCACACTACGTGGTCGGTCATGTCCGTGACGGTCAGCGGCACCGTGATGGTGCCGAGCCCGTAGCTCACCGACACGTGCGAGCCGTCGGCAGCGCCGATGGAGGCGGCGGTCTGCGGTGACATGCGCGCCGCCGCGATGGGAGCCGTGCCCGCCAGGAAGGGTTCACCGTCCTGCAGGGAGCCGGCGTCGAGCAGGTGGTGCCAGGTCGCCAGGATCGCTTCCCCGTCACCGAGCTCGGCCGGTGCCGCAGGAGCCACGATGTGCATCGACCGTGGCGAATCCCACGCGCCCAACCCCGTCATCTCGTGGCGCAACGCGCTGAGACTGCGAGCGCCGAGCTGCACGCCCATCTCAGCCGCCAGCGCGTCGAGCATGGCGTGGTCACTCCAGGCATTGGAGGTCAACGCTTTCTCGAACGGGCGCAGGCGCCCTTCCCAGTCCGCGTAGGAGCCGGCCTTCTCCTGCTGGGGTGCGACCGGCAGGATGACGTCGGCGTAGTCGTGGACGGAGGACTCCCTGATCTCCAGGGAGATGACGAAAGCCTTCTCCAGGGCTGCCTTGGCGAGCACCGGGTCGGGGAGGTCGTCGGGATCGAGCCCGCCGACGACCAGGGTCGAGATCTCTCCGTCGAGCACACCACGCAGGATCGCGGTCGTGTCCTTGCCCGCACCGGTCGGCAGCTCGGCGGCCCACGCTTGGGCGACCTCGCCACGTGCGGCTTCCTCATCCGCCGGTCGACCACCGGGCAGCAAGCCGGGAAGGGCACCGACGGCCAAAGCTCCGCGCTCTCCAGCGCGGCGCGGCACCCATCCGATGCGCGCTCCGGTCAGGTTGGCCAGAGCAGCGGCGGCCGACAGGGCACCGGGCACCCCCGCCAGCCTTTCGCCGACGAGAATGATGGCATCGGAGTTCAGCGCGTCGGACGCGAGCGGTAGGGGGTCGGTGCTGGGAAGCGGTTCGACAGGTCCCTCGTGCGCCTCGCCGTCGTGCTGCCGTCGTCCGCCGAGGGCTTCGAGCACCTCCGGCTCGGTGCCGGGAGCGGCGGGAATCAGGGTTCCGTTCATCTTGGTGAGCCCCCGTGAAGCAAAGGGAGCCACCGAGTACACCGCAGTCTTGTGCTTGCGACTCGCCTTGCGCAGCCGGAGGAACACGATGGGGCTTTCGTCCTCGGGCTCCAGTCCGACCAGCAGCACCGCACTGGCGCTCTCGAGGTCGGCATACGTCAGACCGTAGTGGTTGACGATGCTGGAGGCCAGGAAGTCGGCCTCCTCGGCGGAGTGCGGCCTGGCCCGGAAGTCGATGTCGTTGGTATGCAGCGCCACCCGGGCGAACTTGCTGTAGGCGTAGGCGTCCTCGACCGTGGCCCGGCCACCGACGAGCACTCCGACGCCATCATCGGCAGTGGCCGTGGCGGACTGAAGAGCGGCAGCCGCGGCGCCCAGCGCTTCGCTCCACGTGGCAACCGCGTAGTTGCCGTCGGAGTCGCGCACGACGGGGTCCCGCAGACGGTCGGGCATCGTCGCGTAGGTGAACGCCCATCGACCCTTGTCGCAGTTCCACTCCTCGTTGACCTCGGGATCGTCCATCGCCATCCGCCGCAGCACCGTCCCGCGACGGTGGTCGGTGCGGATCGAGCAGCCGGACGCACAGTGCTCGCAGACGCTGGGGGTCGAGACCAGGTCGAAGGGGCGGGACCGGAATCGGTAGGCCGAACCCGTCAGCGCGCCCACTGGGCAGATCTGGACGGTGTTGCCCGAGAAGTAGGACTCGAACGGCTGCTCTTCGTAGATGCCGACCTGCTGCAGGGCGCCTCGCTCGATCAGGGCGATGAAGGGGTCGCCGGCGATCTGGTCCGAGAAGCGGGTGCACCGTGCGCACAGGACGCACCGCTCCCGGTCCAGCAGCACCTGAGCGGAGATGTTGATCGGCTTGGGAAAGGTGCGCTTGACATCCTCGAAGCGGCTGGTCGGGCGCCCACTCGACATCGCCTGGTTCTGCAGCGGGCACTCCCCTCCCTTGTCGCACACCGGGCAGTCGAGCGGGTGGTTGATCAGGAGCAGCTCCATCACGCCGTGCTGAGCCTTCTCCGCCACTGCGGACGAATGCTGGGTCTTGACCTGCATACCCTCGCCCACCACCATCGTGCACGAAGCCTGGGGCTTGGGCATGGGCTTGACGTTGCCCTCACGGTCGGGCATCGACACGTCGACCAGACACTGGCGGCAGGCTCCCACCGGGTCCAGCAGCGGGTGGTCGCAGAAGCGTGGGATCTGCACGCCGATCTGCTCCGCGGCACGGATCACGAGGGTGCCTTCAGGCACCGACACTTCGACGCCGTCGACGGTCAGCGAGACCTTCTTGACGTCGTCAGGGATGGCCGCGTTGTCGCCTTCGTCGACGGCGTTGCCGCCGGCTGCGGGTGAGGTGTTGACCGTCATGCGGGGAGCGTCTCCTTCACGAACAGCGTGGAGTGCTGGGGCGGGAACAGCTCGGCGCAGCTGGTGTGCATGCCTGCCTCGAACTCTTCTCGGAAGTACTGCACGGCAGAGGTGATGGGGCTGGTAGCGCCATCACCCAACGCGCAGAACGACCGACCCAGAATGTTGTCACAGATGTCGACCAGCTTGTCGATGTCGTCTTCGGTGCCGCGACCGGCCTCGAGCCGTTCCATGATCTGCTTCAACCAGAAGGTGCCCTCACGGCACGGGGTGCACTTGCCACAGGACTCATGGGCGTAGAAGTCGGTCCAGCGGGACACGGCACGCACCACGGACGTGGTCTCATCGAAGATCTGCAAGGCCCGGGTGCCCAGCATCGAGCCGGCCTCGGCGACGGACTCGAAGTCCAGGGGCACATCCAGATGTTCGTCGGTGAAGATCGGCGTCGAGGAGCCCCCAGGGGTCCAGAACTTCAGCTGGTGGCCCTCGCGGATTCCACCGGCCATCTCCAACAGTTCGCGCAACGTGATGCCCAACGGAGCTTCGTACTGTCCGGGACGCGTGACGTGCCCGGACAAACTGAAGAGACCGTAGCCCTTGGACTTCTCGGTCCCCAGGTCGGAGAACCAGTCGCTGCCGTGCAGCACGATCGAGGGCACGCTGGCGATGCTCTCCACGTTGTTGACGACCGTGGGCCGTGCGTACAGACCGGCGACAGCCGGGAACGGCGGTTTCAGCCGCGGTTGGCCGCGACGACCCTCCAAACTGTCGAGCAGGGCCGTCTCCTCCCCGCAGATATACGCTCCGGCACCGGAGTGGACCGTGATGTCGAGGTCGAAACCGGTCCCCAGGATGTCCTTGCCGAGGTAGCCCGCCGCATAGGCCTCCTCGACGGCTCGCTGAACGCGGCGGAAGACGTGGACGATCTCACCCCGGATGTAGATGAAGGCGTGCTTACAGCCGATCGCGTAGGACGTGATGATCATGCCCTCGATGAGGAAATGGGGGGCGGCCATCATCAGCGGCGTGTCCTTGCACGTGCCCGGCTCCGACTCGTCGGCGTTGATCACCAGATAGCGGGGACCGCCGTCGTCGGGGGGCAGGAAGCCCCACTTCATGCCGGTCGGGAACCCGGCCCCGCCACGACCTCGCAGACCGGAGGACTTGGCCATCTCGACCAGATCCTTGGTGGGGGTCTCCAGCGCGGTGCGCAGCGCGGCATACCCGTCGTTCTGCTCGTAGGTCTCCAGGGTCCACGACTGGGGGTGGTCCCAGAACGTGGACAGGATCGGAGTGAGCTGAGCGCTCATGTGTCGTCTCCTCCGCTGCTTGGATCGTCGCTGGATGCTTCGTCACTGTTGAGCGTGCCGTCGCTGGGCTTCTCGTCCGCGTCGTTGGTGGGCGCGTTGGTGGAGCTGCGCTGTCCCGCCTTCGGCTGCGTGCCCTCGTCGGCCGCAGCCGTGTCGAAGCCGGTGCTCTCCTCCGGCTCGAAGTCCCCACCCTCGGTGTCCGGCTGGCGGGCTCCGACGGGCGCGACCCAGTCGTTGGCCCGTGCTACCCGCAGGCCTTCCAGAGAGGGACCGCCGGCGCTGACGCCCTCGTCGGCGCGGCCGTCGCTGAAGCCGGCGAGCACCCGTGAGATCTGCTTGAAGGTGCACACCTTCGCCGCACCCCGGGTCGGCACGATGTCCTGGCCGGACCGCAGCTCGTCGGTGAGGTCCTTGGCCGACTGCGGAGTCTGGTTGTCGAAGAACTCCCAGTTCGCCATCACCACCGGTGCGTAGTCACACGCGGCGTTGCATTCCACGCGTTCCAGGGTGATCTTGCCGTCGGGCGTCGTCTCGTCGTGGCCGATCCCCAGGTGCTCGCTGAGCTCATCGAAGATCTGGTCTCCACCCATGATGGCGCAGAGGGTGTTGGTGCAGACCCCGACCGTGTACTCCCCGTTGGGGTGACGCTTGTACTGGGTGTAGAAGGTTGCGACGCCGCTGACTTCCGCGGTGCTGAGGTTGAGCTGCTCGGCGCAGAAGTGCACGCCACGACCGGTGATATAGCCGTCGACGCTCTGCACCAGGTGCAACAGCGGTAGCAGGGCGGAGCGGGGCTGGGGGTACTTCGCGATGATCAGCGCCGCGTCGGCCTGCATGGTGCCGAGCACCTCCGCGGGGTAGTCCTCCTGCGAAGGCTGCAGCGGGGTGTGGTGGTGCACCGGTCCCTGCGACACCGCTTCGTGCAACTGCTCCCGAGTGTCTCCGGGCACGGCTTCGGTGGATCCGTTCGGTCCGCTCATCGGTCCACACCACCCATCACTGGGTCGATCGAGGCGACGGCGACGATGACGTCAGCCACCAGACCGCCTTCACTGAGCACGGACGCGGCCTGAAGGTTGTTGAACGAAGGATCCCTGAAGTGAGCTCGGAAGGGCCGGGTCCCACCGTCGGAGACGGCATGCACGGCAAGTTCACCCTTGGGGGACTCGATGGCGGCGTACGCCTGTCCCGGGGGCACCCGGAATCCTTCCGTCACCAACTTGAAGTGGTGGATCAAGGACTCCATCGACTCGCCCATGATCTTGCGGATGTGGTCCAGTGAGTTGCCTTGGCCGTCCGCTCCGACACTGAGCTGAGCCGGCCAGGCGATCTTCTTGTCCGCCACCATCACCGGCTGTCCTTCCGAGGCGCGGAGTCGCGCGATGGCCTGCTCTGAGATCTTGATGGACTCCCACATCTCGTCGATCCGAATGCACAGTCGACCGTAGGCGTCCATGCTGTCGCGGGTGATGACGTCGAAGTCGTAGGTCTCGTATCCGCAGTACGGGTCGGACTTGCGCAGATCGTGGGGCAGCCCCGTCGAGCGCAGGATCGGGCCGGTGATGCCCAGGGCCATGCACCCCGTCAGGCTCAGGTGTCCCACGTCCACGGTGCGTGCTCGCAGCACCGGGTTCTGCAGGAGCAGCGACTCCACCTCGTGCATCCCACGCTTAAGGTCGACCAGCTCGTCTTCGAGCAGATCGAGGGCCCCCGCGGGGACGTCTTGAGCGACACCGCCGGGGCGGACGTAGGCGTGGTTCATCCGCAGACCGGTGACCGCCTCGAAGAAGCGCAGAAGCCTCTCCCGCTCACGGAAGCACGTGGTCATGACGGTCGTTGCACCAAGCTCCATGCCGCCCGTTCCCAGAGCGATCATGTGCGAGCCGATCCGGTTCAGCTCCATGGTGAGCACGCGAATGTCACTGGCTCGCTGCGGAATCTGGTCCGTGATCCCGAGCAGCTTCTCCACGGCCAGGCAGTACGCCGTCTCGTTGAAGATCGGGGTCAGGTAGTCCATGCGGGTGCAGAACGTGGTCCCCTGCACCCAGGTGCGGTACTCCATGTTCTTCTCGATGCCGGTATGCAGGTAGCCGATTCCCGCTCGTGCCTCGCGCACGGTCTCCCCGTCCAGCTCGAGGATGAGCCGCAACACGCCGTGGGTCGACGGGTGCTGAGGGCCCATGTTGACCACGATGCGTTCCTCGCCGACAGCGGCGATGTCCTCGACGACCTGGTCCCAGTCACCTCCGCCCGCGGTGAAGACAGCGCCGGCCTCGTCGTCGCCGTAGAGGTCTTGGGTCTCGGTGGACTCGGTGTGGGTCGTCGCCATCAGGTGTAGCTCCTGCGCTCGCTCGGGGCCGGAATGGTGGCTCCCTTGTATTCCACAGGGATCCCGCCGAGCGGGTA